>JALVQQ010000292.1 GCA_027025395.1 Deltaproteobacteria bacterium
CAGAAAGAACGGGGCGCGTTTCCAACAAATGGCCGGTTTGATCGCGCCATCAAAATGAAGACATGGCCGGTGAATTATGCGGCAGGCTTGGAAACAACAATCATGCTCAATTTTTTCAAGCCTGCCTCGTGGTTCTGGCAAAATCACAGGAGGGTCAAATGAACCTTGTTGAACTTAAAAAATATCTGAAAGAGAGGCGTCTTACCCCAATGCAGGACCTGGTGAACCGTTTCAGGACAGATGCAGGGACCATTGAGCCCATGTTGGATATATGGATCAGGAAAGGACGGTTGAAACGCCACAGGTGTGAAGGGGCGTGTCAAGGGGGATGTGGCGGATGCAATTCATCAGACGTGGAGTTCCTGGGATGACTTGATTAAGACAAAAAATTTTTTTTCCAATTTTTTAGGCTTGCCTAAATATATTAAAATTACATAATAACAAAAATAGGGAGGTTTCAAATGAAAAAGAATGTTGTTTGTTCAGGGATAGTGGGTTGTTTGGTGCTGTTTTTCCTGTTGGCAGGAGCCGGTCCAGTCTTTGCCGGAGGTGTCTCTTTGCAGGAACAGCAGGATGTGGCCGAGTTAAAGGCCCTGGTTCAGCAGCTTCTTAAACAGAATCAGGCCTTAAGCAAGAGGGTTTCCGAGCTTGAAAAGCGGCCCGCGGTTAGCGAGGAAAAGAATGCCCGGGTGGCTGGAGAAAAAGCGGCAGAGGAGGGGGCTAAAAAACCCATGTTTTCTTTCGAAGGGGCCTTGAGGGCTGGTTTTACTGCTGATTCCAACGAAGAGGGAAGTGATTTCGGAATGGCGGCGGTTGAACTTCTGCTCTCGGCCCAGGTAAACAAGTGGGTTTCCGGGCAGGCGGTTTTCCTCTATGAAAATCCGCCCTTTGCTGATGACAGCAACGTATTTATAGAAGACGCCTTCATTAAGCTTGGAAACCTGGAGACGTTTCCGTTTTATGCCCAGGCAGGGGTGTTTTTCGTGCCCTATGGAGCGCTTTTGACCCACTTCCCTGATGATCCACTGGTGGATGTTCCGGTTTCCCTTTCCTTTGGCGAGATGGAGGAGCACGCATTCCTGGTGGGTTTTGAGAAAGGTGGATTTGCAGCTTCGGCTTATTGCTTTAACGGAGACGTGGAAGATGATGATGGTGACGACCATGTAGAGGACTTTGGTTTTGACGTGAACTACACTTTTTCTGACGAGGGGAGAGGTTTTGATTTCATGGTTGGAGGTTCTTATGTCTCCAACGTGGCTGATACCGACGGTTTGAGCGATATATTTGGTGACGAGATAAAGGATAAGGAGGGGGGAATAGCCCTTTACAGCGAGATAACCTTTGGCAGGTTTTTTATTTTAGGTGAGTACATGACGGCCCTGGACGAGATAGAGAGCAGGGATGGCAGTGTGCAAGGTGAGCCTTCAGTCTGGAACGTGGAGGCAGGTTTTAATTATGACGGATTTATTAGGCCGTTTGAGCTGGTGTTCAAATATGCGGGAAGCGATGATGATGCCGAGCGTCTTGGCTTTTTTGAGGATCGCTACGGCCTGGCGCTGAATATCGATCTTTTCGAGAATACAGGCATAGGAATGGGCTATTTCCACGACGAATATGACCCGAAATACACGGGAGATAATAACCGGGACGTGTTCTTCAGCCAGGTAGAGTTTTCCTTCTGAGTTTTAAGCTCCGGGCTCCTGAACCGGGGCCCGGTTTCTTCAATGGGAAAACTCTTGAATATCCTTCCAGTAAGTGATTTGAGGAAGCATGCTGCCGATATCCTTAAAAAATTACGAGATAACAAGGAGACCGTCATTATTACGCAAAGAGGACGGGCGGCCGCCGTTATGATCAGTGTGGAGGCGTATGAAAAGGCTGAACAAGAGAAAGAGATCCTTCGGCTTTTGGCCAGGGGTGAAAAAGAGATAGAAGCAGGCGAGGGTTATGACTTAGATACTGTTCTTGCTGAAGCTGATTCAATCCTTTCACAGTAACCATCGTGAAAATCCGCTTCACACCTGCTGCCAGGGCCCAGTTTCTGTCTGCTATCGCATATATCCGACGTGATAAACCTTCTGCGGCAACCAAATTCCGACAGCACGTTGAAACCGTTTTGAGAAGGCTCGGGGACTTTCCTGAACCCGGAAGGACCATACCTGAATTTCCAGAACTCCCCTTCAGGGAGGTAATCATACCTCCATACCGTTTTTTCTATAAGATCAAAGGCGATACCGTAAGGATAGTTGCCGTCTGGCATGGTGCCCAGCTTCCAAAGCAACCGGGACGTTGAATAACAGCCTTGTGCAAAAGTAGATAGATGGGTTGCCTGAGGCCAGCGTCATTGGCACGGCTTCAGGTCGGGGTAAATGAACGGGCTAATCCTGTAGAACCTGTGTGAAACGTCTCTTCTGATTTCGCTTGACTGAATTATCTTGATTCTTTCAGCAGGATGTCATGGGTCCCGATGGTCCTGAAAATGAGCGTGGTCCCTGCTATTTGGAAGGTGAATCGGTATTTCTCTATTTCTGTAACCATTTCAGGCCTTGTTCAGCGGTCTCAAATTCTGATGAAAGCTGATCTTTCTCAATCTCTTCATCAACACGGGCTTCCATTTCCTGCCACTCCCTGGTCCAGTACCAGCCCTGGGAGGGGTCTATGAGCTTTCTTGGTTTTAGCACGATGTTTCTTTCCTCAACATCCACTTCCACGTAGTCTCCCTTTTCAATCCCAAGCATGGCCATAATCTTCTTAGGGATGCGGATTTGCCCCTGGGGGCTAATTTTCATTATTGTTGCCATGGTATTCTCCTTAAACAATTAAACTTTTAAACTATTCTAAGGCGTGGCCTGTTGCTGCTCAAGCCCAAAAGTTGCTATGCACACATAACATAGGGGGCGGAAAAGGGAGTCATTGACATGTTCCGTAAGCACCAAAAGTGATTTAGCCCCGAGGGCTGAGTGGAAACCGGGTTGGAAGAATCCTTAAGATAACAACATGTTTGAAACCCTTCGGGGACTCCCAGCTTCACTGCATCTATTTGTCATCGTCTTCCCGCATAGCCCACTATAGTGGGAAGCCCTCAGCGGATATGCAGCAAATCTGACAATCGATCAATTCAGGTACAATATTCTTTACCAGATGATATCGATTTCGTATTGGCTGAATTGCCTGTCAGCGCTCATTACGGACATGGATTCGATTAGGGCCTGGGCTATGATCATTCTGTCAAAGGGGTCCCGGTGGTGTAAGGGGAGGGTAGCAACACAGTTACAGTGTTCGGCACGGATTGGCAGGAACCTGATATTGTTCCTTTGCATTTCATTTTCAATGATCCTGTTCCAGCCGGGCGCCAGTTCCAGTTTGCCTATGTTGATCTTGACGGCGATCTCCCAGTAGCCAGCCATGCTGAAAAAGAGGGAATTTGTCGGGTCTAGCCAGGCCTTGCGGCTCCTTTTGCTAAGGCGTTTGTCACCACTGAGGGCCCAGAGGAGCGCCTGTGTATCAAGGAGAATATTCACTACATGTATTCCTGGAAATCCTCAAGAGGTTCATTGAAATCGTCGTCCATCCTGACCACCAGGCCCTTTGCTCCGCCGATGGAGCGTTTAGGCCTTGCCCCTGGCAAAACGTCAAGCCTGACCAGTGGAGTACGATTTTTCGCGATAATAATCTCTTCTCCGGCCAGGGCTTCCTGTATCAGCCTTGAGAGATGGGTCTTTGCCTCGTGAATAGTGACCTGCCGCATTTTTTTCTCCTGTGCAGTTATATATGACTAATTTAATTAGTCATGCTGTCAAGGTCAATAAAGCAAATTGAAACGGATCAACCGTATCTCATCAGGGCAAATGAATTTTCCGCTGTTTAATTCAAAAAAGACTTCAGGGTCCCTGAGTTTGTTGGCATTCACGGTACGTTCGAAGTCCAGGTAAACTGCATTGCGACCTGCTGCTATACCATTGGCCTGTGCATATTGAAGCCGGATACGATCTAACATCTTCCCACGTTTCCGGCGTTATAACCTTTAAATTTTGATTCAGGTGGATTCTTGAAGCACTCCTGAAGATGAAATCTGCAGAACCAGGGATATGTAACCGAGTCCTACAGATAAAATTCCGGTTCTTCGTAACTGAACCCCCTCATATGTTTAATCAATGCTGCCCTGCCCCCCGGTGTTTCACCTCCCTTTGGAGATATCTTGTGGCAGAAGATCGTATATGCTACGATTTTGATCCAGAATGTGACTGATCTCTTCCATTTCTTTTGCTTTGGGGTGATCAAGGATTGGCTGGAACAGGGGAAACTGTTTTGTGTGGCTTTTTCGCATACCTGACGCGCCGCTTGATTTATTGACACGGAAATTCCGCTGGTTACGGTTTTGTACAACTGTATGGATTGTACGAAAGTGTCCATGCCGTTTTTGCCATTCTGGGCGATTAAGTCAGTGTGATATTCATTCCCGGGATGTATACGGATTTTCCAATTTTGGAGCCCGGCGGGATTACCAGTTTCACCGCATCTCCTTTGTAACAAGGCTTCCCACATATCCTGCCATGCTGGAAGTCCTCCTTTGCGGCTATAGGCCATATGATAATCACCAAACTCTCGTTTGCTGGAGGTTGCAAAAATGAGAACGATGAACAGCCATACAGGCACGAGGATGATTCAGTTATTTCATTTCCATGCGGCAGCATTGGCGTTCCTGCTGATTGTCAACGGGGCATCCCTGGCGGCCACCTTTTACGTCTCGCCTGACGGAGACGATTCCGGTTCCGGGGCCATTGACAGCCCCTGGAAAACGCCCGGCCATGGCTCCCGCCAGCTTCAACCCGGCGATACCCTGGTGATCCTTGGAGGCCGTTACATTCTCGGCAGACATGACGAAATCATTTCTCCCCCCTCAGGCGTTTCTGGTTCCTGGATTACCATCAGGGGCGAGGAGGGCCATCGTCCGGTGCTTTGCGGCCGGGACAACCTGCTTACAGCCATGGATCTTTCTGGCGTGCGTTTTGTAAGGATTGAAAACCTGGAAATTACGCATGACAGCAATGCCCGGGGCGATGCGCTGCGATTCCGGGACGGCATCGATATCCTGGGAGAACCGGCGGCCCACGTTGTACTGCAGGACATCTATATTCATCACATTGATGAATTTGGCATAAATGCGCAGGATGTAGATGATCTCCAGGTGCTTGATTCCCGCATTGAATATTGTGGTTTCGGAGCCGTTGGCGGGCCGGCAGGTGAACACGGAGGCTGGACGAATGCGGTGATACGCGGCTCCAGCCTCTCCTGGAGCGGCCACTACTATCAGGGCGGTGATGGTTCAGGCCGTCCTTACGACCGGCCCGACGGGTTTGGCATCGAACCTTCGCAAGGGCCGGTGCTCATAGAAGATACCAGGGCAGAACACAATTACGGCGACGGCCTGGATTCCAAGGCCGCCAATACAACAGTGCGGAGCTGCATTGTGGCCAATAACGCCTGCGATGGAGTAAAGCTGTGGGCAGACGGAAGCCGGATTGAAAATACTGTTATTTTTGGACGAGGCGATGGAAACACCGGGGCCACGCCATGGGCACCCATTGTAATAGACCAGGTGGAGCAGGCCGGCGCGCATTTTGAGATAGTCAATGTAACGGTAGATGATTATGTGGGACAGAATTATCTGATGTATGTACAGTACGGCAATACCGTCCCTGTTGAAGTGGTTGTCAGAAACACGATCTTCAGTGGAAGGGGAGAGGGCTGTCCCGTTTATGTGCATCCGGCCTCCCGCCTCACTGCTGATCACAATATTTTTTACATGCCCCGGAATGATACCATCCTGACCAGGGAGACTGTCAATTATTCATGCGGCAACATCGCAACCCTTGGCGCGGGCAACAGGTGCGCTGATCCGGGATTTGTGGCTGTTGAGACAGGCGACCTGCACCTGTCGGATTCGTCTTCTGCCATTGACGCGGGAAATAACCACGCCCTGTCTCCAGAAATAATCAGGGATGTTGACGGAAAGCCGCGTTTTTTCGACATGCCTTCCGTAACGGATACCGGCGTGGGGGACCCTCCAGTTGTTGATATTGGGGCATACGAAGTGCAGATTGAACCCCGCATAACTGTAAATAATTCAGACGGGCCTATTACATTGACCCGGGCTGACACCTTGAAGCTGAAGGTGTCGCTGAACAACAGGGGAGTGACAGACGAGGCTGACTGGTGGCTAGTCATGGGCGCCCCTTCAGGGTTCTATTTTTTCACCCTTGATGGATGGACTGCCGATTGGGTTCCGGCATATCAGGGACAACTGGGATTCCTTGAGCAGTTTGAGGTTTATGCCTTTCCGGTATCAGGATTAATGCCGGGTCCGTACACGTTTTTCTTTTGCGTGGATACGCGAAGGGACAGCAGCATTACATGGGAAAGCCTTGTCTGTGATGCCGTGGCGGTGAGGATTGCGGAGTAAGTCATAGTCGCTGGCCCACTGACTGTTACGGCGGCCACTATCCTGACTCCTGCGCTTCCGATAGCATGGATGGTTAGAGACCGGGTATTTGATAATATTTTCATTGATCGATTATGAATGACTGTCAGATAACAGTGGCATTATATGCACGATTATCAAAGTGTCAGGAAAGCTGAAACAGGGCTTTCGAGATATTTCTACTCTTATAACAGGGAGCGTTTCCACTCCTTTCTTGAGAATCTGACACCGGAAGAAGTATATCTTGACGTCATGCGGAATATGATATGCACCAAATACCAGGCATCTTTTTGTCTTGATAATTGGGCCAGGTTCAATTTGCAAACTCCAGGCATCGTTGCACCCTTTCAAAAATGACAATATTCCATCATATAAACTCGTGCAGCTCCACCAAGGCCAGGAGAGGCAGAGTTAATACCCGGCACGGCTCATTTGACACCCCGGCCTTTATGCCGGTTGGCACGCAGGCCACGGTGAAGGCCATGTGCCCTGAAGAGCTCGTTGCCATCGGGGCCCAGATAATTTTGGGCAATACATACCATCTTTATTTGCGTCCCGGGCACAGGCTGATCGAAAAACTCGGCGGCCTTCATGAATTCATGGCATGGGACAGGCCGATTCTCACTGACAGCGGCGGTTTTCAGGTCTTCAGCCTTGCACAGTTCAGAAAGATAGAGGAAGAGGGAGCTGTATTCCGGTCTCATATTGACGGCTCCCTCCACAAGCTTACCCCGGAGCTTGCGATAGAGGTGCAGCAAAGCCTCGGCGCGGACATAATGATGTGTCTTGATACCTGCATCCCCTTCCCCGCCACCGACAGGGAGGTGCGGGAATCAACTGCCCTTACCACCCGGTGGGCCAGACGCTGCCTTGCGGCGCGGAGGCGCGGGGAGCTTCTGCTCTTCCCCATTGTTCAGGGCGGCATGGACCCTGTTCTGAGGGCTGCTCATACGCAGGAACTGGTCTCCATGGGATTTGATGGAATTGCCCTTGGGGGGCTGAGTGTAGGCGAGCCCAAGGAGATGCTTTTTGAGATGATCGGGGTCTCGCGGCCGTTAATCCCGGAAAAATATCCGGTGTATGTTATGGGGGTCGGCACTCCGGAAGACATTGTGATGGGGGTGTCGCTGGGAGTGGATATGTTTGACTGCGTAATGCCCACCAGAAACGCCAGGAACGGTATGCTCTTTACTTCCACGGGCCGCATTGTTATAAAGAATGCCTGCCATGCGGATGATCCCCGTCCGGTTGACGAAAAATGCGGCTGTTATACCTGCAGGACATTTTCACGGGCCTATCTCAGGCACCTTTTCATTGCCAGGGAACTTCTGGCCTACCGCCTGAATACGATCCATAACCTGCATTTTTATCTCAACCTGATGAAACAGATAAGGGAGTCAATTGAGCGGGATGAATTTGCAGGGTTCATGCGGGATTTTTTTGCATGCCGGAGTTGATTTCAGCTAACTGTCAAAATTCCAAGGAGGAATAGCAAGGATGATTTCTTTAACTTTTTTAATATCCGAGGCATATGCGATGGGTCCTCCGCCAGGAGGAGGCGGCGGCCAGGGAGGTGGTGATCCAATTACCGCGTTTCTGCCGCTCATACTGATTTTCGGTATATTCTACTTTCTTCTCATACGTCCCCAGCAGAAAAAACAGAAGCAGCATCAGGAGTTTGTCAATAACCTTCAGAAGGGCATGGAGGTAGTTACCAGTGGCGGCATCATCGGAAAGATTACAGGCGTCACGGACGAGGTGGTGACACTTGAGATTGCCGACAAGGTGCGTATAAAGGTTGTAAAAAACCAGATAGCAGGAAAACCGGTCAAGGGTGACAAGGCTGCGGCTAAGTCATGAAGACTCTGATGCTCTGTTGTCAACAGAAACTAACAGAACTGCCCGGCTGAGATCTGGTCAGCCCGGCTGCATGTCCGTGCAAGCGGCATTGCACTGAACAACCTGAAGGGCCGGGTACCATCCTTAGCCATAACGGCCTTTATTGCGCTGATAAGGACAAGGCGGCCCGGAACCGGCGTCATGCAGTGGTACGCATCACTTCGTGGAGTGTTGTAATGCCCTGAAACATTTTTCTGCAGGCATCCTGCTTCAG
>JALVQQ010000293.1:0-3487 GCA_027025395.1 Deltaproteobacteria bacterium
AAAAGATTATTATTCTTTGTCATGCAATTCAGACTTTGAAGTATTGGTTCAGAAGGTCAGAGAGGATATTAAAAGTTTAGTGGCCGTAGACATCCATGACAAAGTGTTCAAAATGGCGGTATCCTCTTTGAAATAAAATATATTTTGGCTAACAAAAAGGGGCACTTGACCGCTATTCCGCTGCGGCCTTCGGCCTTGCTCCATGGCGGCAGATGAGCTCGCACGTTACATGCCGGCCACGACAGGTCCACATTTCAAATTATTCACCACCAGAACTGACACTTTTGGCACACTTACGGGGGAGTATCGTAACATGGAAACATTAAAATGCATAAAAGAACGGATGAGCATAAGGAAATTCAAAAAAGAGGAGGTTCCAACCGAACTGCTGGAAAAGGTAATTGATGCCGCAAGGCACAGCCCGTCCTACAAAAACAGCCAGCCCTGGAATGTCATTGTTCTGTCGGGTCAGAAAAAAAAGGAGCTTTCAGACATGCTTGTAGAGCTTTATGAAAGCGGGGCGGCTCCCACACCTGATCTTCCTGCGCCGGAATCATGGCCTCCGCCTGAGGAAAAGCGCATCTCAGATCTTTTCCGCAAAAGGAAAGAGGCCACTGGCATTGATCTTTCCGCGCCGGATATTGTGGCCAAAACCAAGAAGGCCAATTTCCAGTTCTATGGAGCGCCGCATGCAATGTACCTCTACCAGCACTCATCACTCAGCAGCTGGTCACTCTTTGACATCGGGCTCTTTGCCCAGACATTGATGCTTGCTGCTCACGATCTTGGCCTCGGGACTGTTCCCCAGGCCTTTGCAACTGACTATGCGGCCCAGACAAAAGAGTTTCTGGGCATACCTTCAGATATGCGGCTTGTGCTTGGCATATCAATTGGCTGGCCAGACATGGAATCGCCGGTAAACAGCATGAAAACAGACAGGGCTCCGGTAGAGGAGATCGCTGCATTTGTTCAGTAACGGGTTGCTGTATTTAAGGGCTGTACCAGACAGGCTGATCCATGTTGCGTTCATTGTCAGCCCTGCCCCTCAAACATCTTAATTAACACGGAATGGCGATGTCCAATTGCCGAATCAGTCTATATATCTGACAAGGATACATGCAAAATGTTCGACCCTGAAAGACTGCTTGGAAAGATGATCGGAGGAGCTGCCGGAGGCGGCAGTTCAATAGTGGAAGGCCTTGCCGGAGAGCTTGCTGGCGGCAAGGGCCTGCTGACCCTTGTAGGACTTGGAGTTGGCGCATACGAGGTGCTAAAGGAACAGAAGAAGACTTCTGCTCCGCCTCCCTGTCCACCGCCTGTCAAATCAGGGCCGTTTGCAGGGGCAGGCTCGACACCGCCACCCCCGCCTCCTCCTCCAGGACATTCTTCAGCCGATACCGCACTGGCAGATCAGAAGGGAGAGAAAGAGGATATTCCTGAAAAAATCTCGTCCCGTGACATGGCTGTCCGCATGATACAGGTAATGATTGCCGCGGCCCACGCCGATGGCTCCATGGACAGTGAGGAGGAAGAGGTTATTCTTGAAAGACTGGGAACAGCGGAACTCTCCCGGGAAGAGCGGCTCTATCTCATAGGAGAGATGAAAAGACCAAGGAGTATTCAGGAGCTTGGCTCCGGAATCACCGACAGCTCGATAGCCGCCGCGCTGTACACCCTGGCCTGCAAGACCATAACCCTTGACACACCGGAAGAGAGGAAATGGCTGGATGAACTGGCCGAAGCGCTTGGCCTGAGCAAAAATGTACAGGTTTTCCTGGAAGGTGAATGCAGGTAGGCCAGCAACATACCGCGTCACCTTCCAGGAGTGAAAATCAACGCTGGAAAAGCTACTCAACCTCAATCTTTTTTACCACATATCTGATGTTATCATTAAGTTTGTTATCTGCTCCATCAAGCGCAAAGAAAAAATAGTAACTTCCGGATTTTATGAAGTGAAACGGAGGCAAGGCCACATTGCTGAAGGGAAAAAGCCTGTACTGGATTACAGGGGTCAGGCCTGCGACATCGTTACCGATGAACTGCCACCTCCAATTTGCAGCATCCAGAACGAGAAAGCCGTCCGGCGCCATAACTCCCACCCACCAGTCTGCAATTGGTGAAGGAGAGGGGCCACTGTAGGCCAGGGAGATGACCGGAGTTGTACTGCCCTTAAACTGTTGTTGTGACGGCCCCCCACCACCTGAACCGGACGGCACATCGGATTGTGCAGCATCAGATACAAGCGTCAGCCCGGGCGCCACCTCCGCAGGATTGAAGGCCGAATTCTGTCCAGGCGTGTCTGTTGCGTCTGTTGCGCCTTCTTCATTTTCTTCATTCTGATTCCCCTGCTCACCGGCGATTTCATCCTCGGAACGACTTATATCAAATTTTGATACATAGGCTTTGAACCCGCCATTTTCTTCATCGTATCCGACAAAAAGCGCATCATCCACTATTACTGAATGGGGCCGCTGAAACTTCCCGTTTATGAGCATGGAATCTGACAACAAATCCCAACTGGAACTGTAAACAGCGGCATACAGTGGACCTATGACTTCCTGTTCTCCTGTACTGCGTTTTGAAAAATTGATTATAAAATCACCAGTGGGGCTATCCTTTACAAACCCTGAAACAATTCCAATATCCCCATCGTCCTGGTAAATCGTTTTCCTTTGTGAAACTGGATTCCAGCCCGAGTCAAACTGCAACAGATAAAAATAGTCGTTCGCCCCAGGCTCCAGGGTGGCTGGCGCTACAAGGTAGAATTTTCCATTGTCATATATTGCCGAGGCCCCGTTAGCATGATGAAGTTCTCCAAAATTCCGGCTGAATCCGCCAATGGAAACGGCGCCACCCTGCTGTTCAAGTTCCTCATTAAAGGCATAAACCATATGCCCTCCTGAAGAGGGGCTGTATTTACCAACATAAATACTGGTCCCATCACCAACCAGAAACATGTCGTTGGTTGGGGAGTCGTTGTAAACAACACTGACCTTGCCAAGCCTGTTGAAATTCCTGTCAAGTTTTATCAGTACCAGCTCCCCGCCGCTACCATCTCCCCTTTTTGAAAATACAATAAAGTGATTACCGTTCTGGAACAGGTGCTTATGGTCAGATATACTGTCAGGAGTGCGAAAATCACTTGCCGAGGCAACCTTTCTGGCTGAAGACTTCAGGTTAAGATCAAGATCGTATTTGAGCATATAGAGATTACCGTTACCCTCACAGGAAACGGCAAGATCATCTCCATCAAAAACAGGGATTGACCATATTGAGCATGTATTGAGCTTAACTGTCTTGATTTTGTCAAACTCCAAAGCATAAGCATTAAAATCCATCAGGGAAAAACATAAAACCAAGGCGATAATACCGGCGATAACCGTGCGAATTCCACATGAACGGGCCTGCTTGATTCCGGCCACAGTTTGCGTAATTACTTTTTTCATCTCTAATCCCCTTTCTGTAAGCGTTAGTTAGGGTTTCCTGA
>JALVQQ010000293.1:3497-8534 GCA_027025395.1 Deltaproteobacteria bacterium
TGCAAGGTTTTTAGGTGAAATCCCGATTTTTCCTTGTACCCATTATATCAATCCATGTCATTTTATCAAGTAATTCCAGTAAATTATTTGTTTTTCAGGAAACCCTAGTTAAAATAACCCAGATTGAGCGTTTCAAAACCTGGAAAATTATTTTTTTATGAAATTCAAAGGAATTATATAAATTGATTATAGTTTTCCAGTTTTGCAGCCCCTTCGGGATTGCCGTATTTGCTGCATCTCCTTTGTCAGAGGAATACCCACATAGCCGACTATTATGGGAATTCCTCTTTCGCGGATATGCAACAAATCCGACAATCGCTCAATCCAGGAGTAAATAATAACCTGAACGGTAAAATGCAGGTTGTTCAGTTGCCAAACACCAGATATGTTACACTCAATTTATACCCCGGCGGCAGGGAGAATGGATCTGCGCCATGCGGAACAAACAGGTTATAAAGAATATAGGTACCCTTAGGCATGGAGTCAGGGACATCAAAATCAAGCATTACAGACCTGCCCTTCCATCCCGGCAGTGACCCGTCATACAGCGCAATGCTGTTTGTATCATGAAGCATAAAAAGAACACCATCAGGGACAAGAATGCCGGAATAGAGATCATAGCTGTCAGGCACCTCGGGAGCAAGAACAAGACAGTGATCACCTGCCCTGTATTCATACCGTACTTCAGACAAAGACTCATAAAACCCGCCGGATACCGGGGCAAACTGTGCATTGCCGTTTGATGTCCTGGTCCGGTCGGCCAGCTCGCAGCATGAAGCAACAACAGAGGCCTCCAGGGATACATAGTCAGGCTCCATTGCATCACGGATGGTTATATGGTCAAAATCAGCTCCGGCCGGATTATCGGCAAATGCCGGGTCCGGAGGCCCTGGAGAAAAAAGATCGACATAGGAACGGTCAGGATTCAGACGCACGGTCTGGACTCCGGCCTGCTGAAAACCTTGATACTGGATGAGAATGTGGGGGTGATCAGGCGCGGTCTGTACATGGTCTTTCTCCGAGGCGATGACTATAAATCTTGTCCGGGCATTACCAGCGGCTATGGTGTCAATCCATTTTTCTCCATTTCTCCAGTACCAGAAACCGCTGTTCACAGAGGGCGTTACAAGGTGTTCAGGAATGGGCTCGGGATACAGTCCGGCGGCCCAGGCATAATCAATTACCCTTTCAGAATAAAAGGCATGAAATCCTGAACCGTCTGAATCCGCAACAAGCAGGGGCTGAAGTATGAAATCCTCTCTCCGGTCCAGGCGGCTGTTCCGGTTTATATCAAAGTAAAAACCGCCCTTCATAATCTGTTCCGAACTTAAGGAAGCGCCCGCATTGACATTTATGCTGCCGTCATATTTCAGAAGTTCCATGGACCATGTCCCGGTAGATGCATCATAGGCACGGTTCACCGGAGGATTTCCCACCACCCGGCCCCTGAACGAACCTGCCTCCGCATCCGGCATGCCGTCACCCACTGGAGATTCCCAGTTTACAAACCATGCGGTTGACGAAAGCTGGCTGTTGTAAATACCCGCTGTTGCAAGAGAAATGTTCCCTCCGTTTGAAAGACCGGCTATACCGACATTGCCGCAGGCGGGCGTTATGTCCGGCCCGGCAATATCGGTCAGTGTCCTGCCATTTTTATCCTCACCCCGGCACAGCGCAAAGAGGAGCACGTCTTTCAGGGCCATTACAGAATCCTCACCCCTGGTGTCGTAAGTGCCTCCGCTCAAATCGGCGCCGGTGCCACTTCCGGGAAAATTAAATGTAACCTGTACAAATCCCTGATCCGACAGGCCCTCTATGTATGAATCTATTCCCTCCCCGTCAAAACCTCCCGGCACTATCACAACAACAGGGGCGGAACCGGCATAACGCGGACTGGCAGGAACATTTACCTTTACTGCAAGCCCTTCCTCTCCAGCCGCCTCGGACGGAATCCTGGTTCGTACCACCTTCTGCCCGGAAGGCTCTTCCTGCTGGCGGCCCTCCTGACGGCACGCATCCTCCCATGCTGTAAAGCTTTCGACAAATTCGTGCTGGTCAGCCCATTTCATGTATCCCGCATCTACCAGGGGTTCGATTACAGATTCAAGCATATCATCCCAATACCGGATATGGCTCCTGAACTCGTCTGAATATTCAACTGCCTTCTCACCATTATTTTCAGTGACCGTTAAATAATCATCAAAACCTTGACCCTCTGATGAGACAAACGCATCCACATGAAGCAGGATATTCAAGGCGTTTACCGCGCCCGAAGAGGCGTTATTGATAAACTGGCCTGCCATCCGCCTTACTTTTTCCCTAACCCGGCGATGACGCTTGGTTATATTCTGACCATAACCAGGAAAATAAACAAAAGGAATGGCCAATACAGGATTGGGGTTGCTGCATGTGGGAACAGTCGCACACCAAACGCAATCAAATACAAAAAGCAGGGAACAGAGAATGATCGGGATAAAACAGATAGTAACTCTATGTCCTGACATGATAAATATTCCAAACAGCGGTTAAATACCTGGCCGGCCAGGGTTGAAGTCCCGGCACGAATCCGCTGAAACATGCCGGCAATCCGACAGGTACGATTTAAGCACATATTCTGGTCCTGACAGCTTTATCGAAACATTGATGAAATGCGTTAAATTTTCATATGGAAAATAATCACAAAGGGATTGCTAAGGACATATGGTGGCAGCAGCCTTCCCCCTGAATTGTTGACAGACCGAAAAGCTGCTACAATAGTGTCAAAAGGAGTGGCTTTGTATCCAAGAAAGGAACACTCGTCAAATCAAGATCGATACAATCATACCTGACAACCGGCACTGTCCAGTATGTTGCCGAGACGGCCAGAGATCTGATGAATCGATTCCTGGTCAATCCGGGCTCAAGCGGCTTGATCACATTGAGCAGTAGCGGGGTTTTGGCATAACTTCTCTCAACCTGCGGGAGATATTTCCAGGCATTCTCTATATGACATTTTGGCAAGAATAAAAGAGGAAAAGGTGGCGGTGATAGCAGACCGGTTGAATTACGAGGACATGTAAAAGCGCCGTGCCCTGTTATCCAGGTTTGTTGAGGAAAATCCGATTGACCGCCGCAAATTGACATGCATGCGGAACCTGTTGGGACAGGCGTCAGGGACAATATCCTGTACCATGACCCTGTAGAGGGGGAGTATGGCATTCAGGGCCGTAGCCTTGAGTGGGGGATATGGAGGTGTTTTGATGAGGTTTAGTGGTGTTGCGTTCTTGTTCGTGGATATTTCACCTTAACGATACCAGGACAGGATAATTGCTGAGGTAACAATAATGAAGGATTTCAAACTGGACGTTGCTTTTATAGACAGAACGGAGGAAATGGCGCTACTGCGGAACTATCTTGAGAATCGTCCCAACTCAATCCTGTTCCTTTACGGCCCCAAGTCTTCGGGCAAGACCACCCTGATGTATCACCTGTTTGCTCAGATGGAGCAGGAGCGGGGTTATGATATAAATTTTCTTAACCTGCGGGAGATCTTGCTGACATCCTATAATGATTTTATTGATGCCTTTTTCAAATCCGCAGAGCATGACAACGGCATCAGGACCGGCACGCGCCGCCAGTACAGCCTCTTTGGCCTGTTCAAGCTGGACGCCTTTACCGAGAGGATGCTCAGGAAAAAACAGGAAGATCCATTCCTGGTTATGAAACGCGAATTCCAGCGCCTTCAGAAAAAGGACATTCAGCCGGTAGTTATCATTGATGAATTCCACAAGCTTGACGGTCTTTACATGCCTGACAGGCAGAAGCGGCTCATAGTGGAGCTCATGAATTTTTTCGTGGCCATGACCAAGGAGAGCCACCTTTGCCATGTAATAATCGCCTCCTCTGACGCCTTTTTTATTGAACAGGTTTATGTTGACAGCAAACTTCGCAAGACCAGCAAATTCATGAAGCTGGACTACCTTGAAAAGGAAGACGTATTTGCCTGGCTCAGTGACATACGGAAATATAACAAGGTCAGGGAATACGCCCTCGGCAGGGAAGAGATTGAGTTGATCTGGGACACGGTGGGCGGCAGCGCATGGGAGATATATTCCATTCTTGAGGATCTGTTCCGGCATTCTCTTGATGAGATTTTGGCAAGAATAAAACGGGAAAAGGTGGCAATGATAGCAGACTGGGTGGATTATGAGGACATGGAAGAGCGCCGTGCCCTGTTATCCAGATTTGTTGAAGAAAATCCGATTGACCGCCGCAAGCTGACCGGCATGCGTAACCTGTTGGGCCAGGCGGTCAGGGACAATATCCTGTACTATGATCCTGTAGAGGGGGAGTATGGCATCCAGGGCCGTAGCCTTGAATGGGGGATAAGGGGATATTTTGATGAGGTTTAGTGGTGTTGCGTTCTTGTTCGTGGATATCTCGCCATAACGAGACCAGGAGGGGGTAATTGCTGAGGTAGCAGTAATGAAGGATTTCAAACTGGACGTTGCTTTTATAGACAGAACGGACGAGATGGCGGAACTGCGGAACTATCTTGAGAATCGTCCCAACTCCATCCTGTTTCTTTACGGCCCCAAGTCTTCTGGCAAGACCACCCTGATGTACCGTTTGTTTAATCAGATGGAGCAGGAGCGGGGGTACGATATAAATTTTCTCAACCTGCGAAAGATTTTTCTGGCATCCTATGATGATTTTATTGATGCCTTTTTCAAATCCGCAGAGCATGATAACGGCATCAGGACCGGCACGCGCCGCCAGTACAGCCTCTTTGGCCTGTTCAAGCTGGACGCCTTTACCGAGAGGATGCTCAGGAAAAAACAGGAAGACCCGTTTCTGGTCATGGAACGTGAATTCCAGCGCCTTCAGAAAAAGGACATCCAGCCTGTAATTATCATTGATGAATTCCACAAGCTTGACGGTCTTTACATGCCTGACAAGCAGAAGCGGCTCATAGTGGAGCTCATGAATTTTTTCGTGGCCATGACCAAGGAGAGCCACCTTTGCCATGTAATAATCGCCTCCTCTGACGCCTTTTTT
>JALVQQ010000294.1 GCA_027025395.1 Deltaproteobacteria bacterium
ATAATTTCAGGACTGAGTCATAAACGGGTCTTTGACCCGTATCCGGACTTTCAGTCCTTGGTTTAAACCCATCGGCTTACAGCCGGTGGTTGTTTAGTTCCTTTTCAGGCAGATATATACCAGGCGCTATTTCAATCACTTTCAATCATCCGGCCAGGTCTGGCAGCCGGGACTTCTGCGGTTGACTAACAGGATTGGAACGACTATTAGGTGGAATGCCTTGCTAACAGATGCAGTATGGCTCTAATCCATGCTATATGCTTGCTCTGCCGGTTTCCTGCATCACGACTATGGTCCGAAATATAATCCATGGAGGGGAAAAAATGAATTCTTTTTTGCAAAACAGGCCTGTTGCCGTCCTTGTCGCACTTATTTTGCTGACAAGCCTTGTCGCCTGCAAGGGTAATGAAAAAAAACCGTCCGGTACGAAACCCGTCAAGGTCTCTTCTGATTCAGAACCGATGAAGCATGCCGGCCCAGAGTTTATTGGCGGAACCGTTGAAGAAACCATGAACAGCGGTGGATACACCTACATGCTGCTTTCGATAGGAAAGGACAAGATATGGGTCGCGACTCCCCAGTTTCAGGTTGCCAAGGGTGATAATGTCGTGCTCATGCCCGGACAGACCATGAAAAACTTTCACAGCAAGACCCTCAACCGTACCTTTGAAACTGTCATATTTTCTCCCGGTCCGGTTGACGGCCCGCCTGCACATGGCGCAATGCGGGGCGACAGGCGCACCGGCGCCCGGAAAGCTGCATCTCACGGCAAGACAATGGCAGCACCGGTTGAGGGGATAAAGGTTGACAAGGCAGCAGGGCCAAACGCCTTCACCATTGCGGAACTGTATGAAAAGGCCGCTGAACTTGATGGCAAAACAGTGACAGTCAGGGGCATTGTGGTAAAGGTTGCAAAAAATATCATGGGCAAACAGTGGTTCCACATGCAGGACGGGTCCGGCAGCCCTGAAAAGGGGAATTTTGACCTCACCGTTACCACCTCCACGGCCCCTGAAAAAGGCCAGACAGTTACGGCCACAGGCAAACTTGCCTATGAAAAGGATTTTGGCTACGGCTATCATTACAAGATCATAGTTGAGGACGCCACGGTCAGGTAACTCCACGTTTTTTTTATTGAAATTTCTTGCGTTTTTCCGCAGCGCCGCGCCGGTCGCGGCACTGCGGCTTGCAGCGCCTTCCATCCTACATCCCTTTACACCTTGACATTCCCGCCGGAATGCATAGCCTTTTTTATTATCACTTCCCTGGTTTTTTTTGACTTATGTCAATCAATCCTCCTGTTCCTCTTGCTAAAATAGGACAAATTTTGTAAAGTTATCAAAGGAGGAGTAATGCATGAAAATTCTTAGAAAAATCATTGAGATAGATGAAGCATTGTGTGATGGATGCGGACAGTGTGTTCCCGCCTGTGAAGAGGGCGCCATCGAAATAATAGACGGCAAGGCAAGGCTTGTGGCAGAAAAGTACTGTGACGGCCTTGGCGCATGCCTGGGCAACTGTCCAACCGGCGCCCTGAAAATTATTGAACGAGAGGCCGAAGATTTTGACGAAGCGGCGGTGGAAGCATATCTTGCATCCAGAAAAGACAGGGGGAGAGGCACAAAGGCCGGCGGCGCATGTCCTGCTTCAATGGTCAAAAACCTTCAGCCGGTCTCCTGTGAAGACGCCAACCGGCCGGTAATCAATCAGCCCGCCGCCTCCATGCTTGGCCACTGGCCAATCCAGATCAGGCTTATTCCGCCAGACGCTCCATTTCTAAAAAATGCTCATCTCCTTGTTACTGCTGACTGTGCAGCCGTTGCATATCCCGATTTTCACCAGAGACTGTTGAGCGGCAAGGCTGTAATGCTTGGCTGTCCCAAATTTGATGATCAGCAGGGTTATGTTAAAAAATTCACGGATATTTTCAACAAGGCCAATATCAGCAGCATCACCTGCGTCATCATGGAGGTCCCGTGCTGTTCAACCATGCTGGGTATCCTTGATGCCGCTCTAAAGGCTTCAGGCAAGGATATTGCCATCCAGAATTATGTAATAAGTCCCAACGGAAAAATTGTAAAAGGAGGTGATTAAAGGGCAACCACGATAACTACATGTAAAAACACTTTTTTCTCACCCATATTTTCAAAATAAAAAACATTTAAGTCAAGGAGGGTATCCCATGAAAAAAGTTACCACCATCAGCGCTTTTCTGATGGCAGCATTCTTCTTTATCTGTTGCGCAGGCATGGCCGCCGCCAGTGAAAACAAGTGCATAAAGTGCCACAAAAAGGTCAGTCCGGGTCAGGTCAAGGACTGGAGTGTTTCCAAGCACGCTGAAAATGACATAACCTGTGATGTTTGTCACGGAGACGCCCACTCCAGCGCCAAGGATGTTGCCAAGGTGCAGCTGCCTGACGAGCACAAGTGTGCTGAGTGTCATGAAAAGCAGTTCAACCAGTTCAAGAAGGGCAAGCACCAGTTCGGCTGGACCTCAATGAACGCCATGCCAGTAACCCATGTGGAACCGGATGAACTCATGGAAGGCGGACGCGGCTGCGGCGGATGTCACAACATGGGCATCAAGACAGAAGAACAGAAAAAGGCGCAGCACAAGGCAGGCTACCGCTACCAGAACAATTCATGCGATGAGTGTCATACCAGACACAGCTTCTCCAAGAAGGAAGCCCTTGATCCGCGTGCATGCCAGCAGTGCCACATGGGCTATGACCATCCACAGTGGGAGATGTGGAGCAGCTCAAAACACGGCACGCGCTACTTTGCCAAGATGGCCGGGGCGCTGCCAAAGGATGCGCAGGCTCCCAAGTGCCAGGATTGCCACATGCCCGGTGGTGACCACAACAACCATACGGCATGGGGATTCCTTGGCGTAAGGCTCCCCCTTCCTGCTGACAAGCAGGCCGCCGCTGACCGTGTAACCATATTGAAGGCCCTTGGCGTCCTGAATCCCGAGACAGGAAAGCCCACGGCACGCCTTGATGCGGTAAAGGCGGTTGACCTTGCAAGGCTTACCCAGGAGGCATGGCAGAAAGAGCGTGACAAGATGCTTGATACATGCAGCAAATGCCATTCAAGGAACTACGCCAAGACCCAGCTTGAGATGGGTGATTCCATGCTCCAGAAGACCGACAGGCTCATGGCTGAAGCCATCAATATAGTGGCTGACCTTTACAAGGATGGCATCCTCAAGAAGCGTGCCGATCAGCCCTTTGCATATCCTGACTTCCTCTACTTCATGAGGACAGACTACAACAGCAAGGCGGCTTCCGGGAGCTACAAGGAGCTTCCCGCCGGCACAGCCTACATTGAGCAGGTCCTCTTCCAGATGTACATGAAACACCGCATGCGGGCATACCAGGGTTTCTTCCATGTAAACCCGGATTACGCATACTGGTACGGCTGGGCCATGATGACCGAGGACCTTGGGCATATCAAGGAACTTGCAGCCGAGATGAGGGCATCTCACAAGAAGTAAGCACTCATCTGACAGTTTGAGCTTTTAGCTCGACAAAGCTGATTCAAGGCGGCCCTGAAAGGCCGCCTTTTTTATTGCCAGCGTGCCACTATCTGAAACTGCCGCCCTACCCTGTCCTGGCAAAAGCCATGAAAACGCACTTTCCTTAAAAATCCGCGGCTAATTGTCCTTGGCCTGCCTGCAGCGCACCGGAAAGACCGAACCGGAACATCACAAATTCCCCCTACATCGACCCGATACGGGGTTATTTATCCCTGCAGTCCCCCCTATATCATCTGTCAGGCCTTGAAAAAACGGCTTAAATTTCCTGCAGCTCCAAAATTCAGCTTTTTAAAGGGAGACAGTTGTCATGCATATCACAAAACAGTTGATCACAGGGACAGCAGGTTTTTTTATACTGGCTGCAACAATAACAGTTCAGGGATGCGCCCAGCCTGCCAACCATGCCCGGCAAGGAGCCATTTACGGCACGCTTGGAGGGGCAGCCGCAGGAGCAATAATTGGACAGGCCATTGGACATGATACCAGGGGCACGCTTGAAGGGGCGGCAATAGGAGCCGCAATTGGCGCTCTTTCAGGGGCGGGTTTCGGCCACTACATGGACCAACAGGAAGAGGCGCTGAGGAATGCGATGGCGGCTTCCGAGGCGGCCTCCATACAGAGACAGGGTGATGTGTTAAGAATCAGTTATAACAGCGACTTCCTGTTCGATATTAACTCCAGCACAGTTCACCCCGGGGCATATGGTGATATTGACCGCCTTGCGAAAATTCTTGTCAGGTATCCAGCAACCAGGATAAGAATAGAGGGACACACGGACAGCTCCGGCTCCGAGGCATACAATCTGGAGCTTTCACGCAGACGGGCAGAGGCGGTAAAAAATCTGCTTGTAAGCCGGGGTGTATCTCCAGCACGCATAATAACAATAGGATATGGTGAATCAATGCCCCGGGCAGGCAATGATACCGCATACGGAAGACAACTTAACCGCCGTGTAGAGATAAGAATTGAGCCTGCTGGAGATGCGGTATGGACCAATCCGGACAATCTTCCTACCTGAAATATTGAACGATGGACAGGTGCGATGTATTTTTATCAAAAGAGAGGAATGGGCGCTGCGGCCCGGCATTTTGTATTTGACAAGAAACAGGCTCAACATTTAATCTACCTCAATTATGGAATCAGACGAAACGGGCAACAGGAACAACCGCGCAGGAATTATAAGATTTATTGGAACCTATATCCTGTTAATGGGTATTGCCCTTGTTCTGATAGGATATGAGCCAATAAAACAGGTTATTGATATAAATGGAGCATATTCCTCCTTTATAGCAAGGATTACTGCCTTTTTTATCAATATGGCAGGCCTGGATGCCTCAGCCTCCGGTCCGCTGCTTCATACACCGGATACAACCCTTGCAATACGTTTCGGCTGTAATGGCCTTGAAGCAGTGCTGATATATACAGTTGCAATCCTCTCATTTCCCGCCTCGTGGAGAAACAGGCTTGCCGGTATTGCGGCAGGCATTCTTGGCCTGCAGTTCTTCAACGTGATCCGCATAAGCGCCCTGGCACTGATCCATCACTACAAGCCTGATTTTTTTCATGTATTTCATCTCTATATCGCCCAAGGCATGATGATAGCCATTGCCCTCGCCCTCTTTATGGGATGGATCGCACATGCAGACAAAACATAGAATCCTCACGGCTACCGTCATATTCATTGTGGTCTATGCAGCTGCCCTTGCCCTGTGGCTCAAGCTGAAAATCCCTTATGGACACATGATTGACAGCATCGGGGCCAACCTTGCCTCCATATCTCTTGACATGGACTTCACCAGGCTTGAACCATGCGGCGCCGGGGAGGAACTGATAAGTATCAGACGCGCGGTAGTGACGGTGCGGGGCATTGCTGACCTCACAGTGGACCAGAAGATAGTAATTGACAACTACAGCTTCAATATGCCGCTGACCGCCGCACTTATGGCGTCATTTTTCTGGTTTTTCAGGTGGAAATGGTACGCCTTTGCGGAAGGAGCGGTCTTGATTACAGCAGGTCACCTTCTCTACGTTTACTCATATCTCATGCTGAACTTCAAAACCGCGCTGATACGAATGGGAGCTGAACCGGCAAGCTGGGCAAGCCCGCTGGTGTGGCAGTTTTTATGGAGTTTTGCCGACAACCTGGTCATCCGTTTTGAACCCTTCCTGGTGATAGTGGTACTGTGGCTTGCAAACCGCAAGGGGGCAAAAGCTAATCCCTGAATGAACAGTTGTCAGTTACATCAATAACAATCGGCCCATCTCCTGACATACCGGCATCACACTGCTGCTGCCTTTCAAGGCACTCCCTTTCCATCTGCCTGACTGCCCTCTTTATCTTCCAGGCAAAATAGAGAGCAATACCGCTGAAAACTGCCAGCGCCGCCAGAAATATGGGAAGGGTCAGAAAGAAAAATGCAAGGGCAAGTATGATAAAACCAATTATCGCAAAGGGAGAAACGGGTTTGTAATATACTTCATAGTATCGGGTTCTCATGTTTTTCTCCAGTTTTTAAAATAGACTGCATGCATGGACGGGTCATTCCGCCGGCTTTACCTCCAAAGCTAATCACTGACGCTGCTTAGTAAACCCCGGCCAGTTCATTATCTATCCGTTCAGGCTCTCCGCTGTTATAGTAAAGAATGTTTTTCAGATGAATAAGGCAATCAATCTCCATCTGCCTGAAGAGTATCCCCATTCCGCTGCTGTCGTTTCTCGCCACCTCTCCCTCAATAACAAGCTTCAGGTCGGAACTTTCTCCTGCCAGCCGCAATTCAACCACGCATGGAGTGGCAACAGGCAGGGGACAAGCGGTATGGACATACAGCCCTCTGAGGCTTATATCCCTGGTCTCTTCAGAGGTTATTATACGCCCTTTTCCGCCTGTTTCCCTTACAGTTACCCTGGTTTTGAACAGTACCCTCAGATTTCTCCGGCGCTCATCTCCTGAAAACATACACGGTCACCTCAACCCCTTTTCAACCATTTTCCTTATTCTGAGCCTAAGCCCCTGGAGCCTTATAAAGCCCTCTGCGTCAGCCTGGCTGTAAACCTCATCCTCTTCAAAGGTTGCGAAATCAGGCAGGTAGAGAGTCTTGTCGGCCTTTCTGCCCACCACCTGGCAGTTGCCTTTATAGAGTTTGAGCCTAACCGATCCGTTAACCACCTGCTGGGACTCGTCTATCATGGTCTGCAGCATCTCGCGCTCAGGCGCAAACCAGAAACCGTAATAGATCAGTTCTGCATAGCGGGGAACAAGCGAATCCCGAAGATGGACCACCTCACGGTCAAGTGTGATTGATTCCAGGGCCATGTGAGCAGTGCGCAGGATGGTGCCACCCGGGGTTTCATAAACCCCCCGTGACTTCATGCCTACAAAACGGTTTTCAACAAGGTCGACACGCCCGATCCCGTTTTCCGCGCCAAGTTCATTCAATCTGGCAAACAGCGGTACAGGGTCCATCCTTGTCCCGTCAACAGCTACCGGATTACCCCTTTCAAACTCTATCTCACAGTACACGGGCCTGTCTGGCGCGGACTCCGGGCTTTTTGTCCAGGTAAACATGTCTTCAGGGGGCTCTGCCCAGGGGTCTTCAAGGATGCCCCCCTCGTAACTTATATGCAGCATGTTGGCATCCATGCTGTATGGCTTTGCCCTGGTGACAGGTACGGGTATGTTATGCCTCTTTGCAAAATCAATAAGCTTGTTCCGGGAATCAAGGTCCCAGAAACGCCACGGGGCAATTATCTTGATGTCAGGCTCAAGGGCCATGAAGGTGAGCTCAAAACGAACCTGGTCATTTCCCTTGCCTGTAGCGCCGTGGCTTACGGCATCAGCCCCTGTTTTTCGTGCGATATTGATATGTTCCTTTGCAATGAGAGGGCGCGCAATCGAGGTGCCGAGGAGATATACCCCCTCATATATGGCATTGGCCCTGAACATGGCGAATACATAGTCCCTTATGAACTCTTCCCTGAGATCCTGGATAAAGACCTCTGATGCACCGGTGTCAAGGGCCTTCTGCCTCACTGCATCCCAGTCTTCATCCTGGCCTATGTCAGCTGCATAGGCCACCACAGGACATTCATAGGTCTCCTGAAGCCATTTGAGGATGACAGATGTATCCAGACCGCCTGAATATGCCAGGACTATCTTTTTCACATCACCTTTTTTCAAGCTCATACCGCTTCCTCCCTGAGGTCCATGGCCCATTCAAGCACTGCTCTGTGAATATGCATCTTGTTTTCAGCCTGGTCCCAGGCCACCGAGCTGGAACCTTCAAGCACATCGGCTGTAATTTCCTCATCCCTGTGGGCTGGCAGACAGTGCAGTACGATTGCATCAGGCCTGGCATTTTTCAAAAGCCTTTCATTTAACTGGTAGGGCCTGAAAATATTCTTTCTTTCATCAGCTTCCCCCTCCTGGCCCATACTGGCCCACACGTCTGTATTTATGACATCCGCAAGCTCAACGGCCTCGAACGGATCAGAAGTTACATGAATATTTGACCCTGGAATGCTGCGGGCCCTCTTCAATATCTCCTCATCAGGCTGGTAACCGTCAGGACATGCAAGGTATAGCGGGAAGCCCAGGCTTGCGGCAGCCTGAATCCAGGAATTTGCCATATTGTTTCCGTCGCCTACCCAGGCAATCTTCAGCTTTTCAAGCTCATGCCCCTTGAATTCCATTACAGTCATGATATCCGAAAGGATCTGGCACGGATGATGCTGATCGGTAAGACCGTTAATCACCGGTATATCAGACCACCTGGCAAGCTCCTCAACAATCTCCTGGCCGAAAGTCCGCACCACAAGGCAGTCAAGATAGCGGGACAGGACCCTTGCCGTATCACTGAGCGGCTCGCCACGCCGGAGCTGGAGGTCACGGGCCGGCATGAATACCACATTGCCGCCAAGCTGATACATGGCCGCCTCAAAGGAAATGCGGGTGCGGGTTGAAGGCTTTTCAAACATCATACC
>JALVQQ010000295.1 GCA_027025395.1 Deltaproteobacteria bacterium
GTGCAGCCATGGAGACACTGGCCCTTATAGCGTATAAACAGCCGGTTACACGTGCGGAGATAGAGGCTGTAAGGGGAGTTGATTCAAGCGGCACCATACGCTTCCTGCTTGAGAGAAGGCTTGTACGGATTCAGGGCAGAAAGGATGTCCCGGGAAGGCCCCTGCTCTACGGAACAACGCGTTTTTTTCTTGAGCTTTTCCAGCTTAAGGATCTGAAGTCACTTCCTGACAGCAGTGAACTCAAGGAACTTGATCTGCTGTCAAAGGGGCAGCTAAGCCTATTTGGCAATAATGGCGGGGATAGTCCCGGTCATGATGATGCCGCAGACAGCGCGGAAAGCGCCGGCGCGGGAAAAGAGCGTGACAGCAAGGAAAAAAAGACAGGAGAGAAGGAAGACATTAAACCTTGATGAATATAGATACTTCAACAACAATCGGACGGATCAGCCTTCGTAATCCTGTCATGCTTGCCTCCGGCACCTGCGGTTATGGAGCTGAACTGAGTGATCTCCTTGACCTTGAATCCCTTGGGGCAATAGTGGTCAAGGGTATCTCTCTTGAGCCCAGGCACGGCAATCCTTCCCCGCGTATAGCCGAAACCCCGTGCGGCCTGCTCAATGCCATAGGGCTTGAAAATGTCGGGGTTGAAGAGTTTGTCAGGTCCAGACTGCCGTGGCTTGGCAGGCTGAATGTTGCAGTTATAGTAAACGTGCTTGGCAACTCTGTGGATGAGTACGGGGCCCTGGCGGAGCGCCTGGACGCAGTGGATGGCATAGACGCCCTTGAAGTAAACATCTCATGCCCCAATGTCCGTGAGGGCGGTGTGGCCTTTGGAACAGATCCTGCCTCCGCAGCATCTGTTACCAGACGGGTGCGGTCAGCAACCAGGCTTCCTGTTATTATAAAGCTGTCTCCCAATGTAACAGACATTACAGAGATAGCCCGGGCAGTGGAGGCAGAGGGGGCAGACGCCGTTTCTCTTATAAATACGCTCCTTGGCATGAAAATAGACATTTTCAGGCGCTCCCCTGCAATTGCAAATACCTTTGCCGGTCTGTCCGGGCCTGCCATCATGCCGGTTGCGCTTCGCATGGTATGGCAGACCGTCCGGGCGGTGTCAATTCCTGTAATTGGAATCGGGGGCATATCCTCCTGGCAGGACGCAGCTGAATTCCTCATGGCAGGGGCAAGCGCCATCCAGGTAGGTACCGCCACACTTGTAAATCCTTCAAGCGCAAGCGATATTGCACAAGGCCTTGCCCGTTTCATGAAAGAGCAGGGCCTTGAAAAGATTTCCGACTTCTGCATTAACAGATGAAAAACAAGGTTCCAGTCATAAGATCAATGTCCCTCAGCCTGCCGGAGCCCGTGCCCGGGGACAACCGTTCTCACGAGGCAAGGCTCAGGGCAGCCGTTGAAGCCGAAGTTGACCAGAGGCCTTCCCTGCCTCTTTCAGTGTGCAGAAGCCTTGCAGAAGTGCTTCCGGATGCAGGCTTCAGGGTGGATGCGGTGCTTACCGCAGGGCCCTGTTCCTGGGAAGTATCCGATGTAAGGCCCTCGGGCAGTGGAGAAGCACTATGGGGGCTTGCAGTGGATCTTGGAAGCACAACAGTAGTTTTTTACCTTGTAGATATGGATTCCGGGGAGGTGATAGAGACCCTTTCGCTTCCAAACCCCCAGAGAAAGCACGGTGAAGATATCCTGGACAGAATACTTTTTGCAGGCAGGGGCCAGGGCCTGGCCACTCTGCAAGGCGAGATCGTGGAACTCTTTAACAGGGGGATTTCAGAGATTACCGGGGCCTGTTCGGGGCATCCCGGGCAGATTTACTACCTGACCGTGGCAGGCAACACCACCATGTGCCATTTTCTCCTTGCCCTTGATCCGTCCCACATCTGCAGGGAGCCGTATCTTCCGGTGGCAAACCGTTTTGACCTGTTCAGGGCCTCCGAGCTTGGCATAAAATGCAACCGGCAGGCCTGGCTGTACTGTTTTCCAAACATAGGGAGTTACTTCGGCGGGGATTTGCTGGCAGGTATCCTGGCATCCGGCATGCACCGCAGGGAGGAAATTTCAATGCTCGTTGACGTGGGCACCAACGCAGAGGTGGTTCTCGGGAACCGGGACTGGCTGGTTGCATGCGCCGGTGCCGCCGGGCCTGCCCTTGAGGGCGGAATCCTCACCTGCGGCATGAGGGCCCAGCCAGGCGCCATTGAGCGGGTGGAGATATCCCCCCGTGATTACAGTGTCAGGTACAAGGTTATTGGAGAGGTGAAGCCCAGGGGGCTCTGCGGCTCGGCCATCATTGACCTTCTGTCTGCAATGTTCATGGCGGGTATTGTTGATCCAACAGGCAAACTCGTAAGGGACAGGGTGCCCGGAAGGGTAAGGGAAATAAATGGCGAGATGGCCTACGTACTGGTTGAGGGTAGTGATACTTCCGACGGACAGCCGGTATATATTACCCAGAGTGACATAAAAAATCTCATACGTTCAAAGGGCGCCATGTACACCATACTCAATGTTGTTATCCAGAGTGTAGGTGTGGAGTTTTCAGATATAGAAAATTTTTTCGTGGCCGGCGCCTTCGGGAACTATATAGACCCGGTCAAGGCCATTTCAATAGGTATGCTTCCGGATATACCTGTCAGCCGCTTCAATGCCCTGGGCAATTCTGCAGGCAGCGGGGCGGTTCAGGCCCTGCTTGATGCGGATGCAAGGCAGGAGGTTGAGGATATTATGGAAAAACTCACCTACCTTGAGATGAACGTGCGCGGGGACTTTATGAACCAGTTGA
>JALVQQ010000296.1 GCA_027025395.1 Deltaproteobacteria bacterium
GCACCATAGTTCGGGTCTCTTGTAAAGAGTATGCCTGCCGAATAGACATCAACCATCTCCAGACAGAGAACGGCAAGATCAAACTCGTAGGGAGGCAGGCCGCCATGCCTGCGGTATGCAATGTTCCTGGGGGTAAATGCAGAGGCAACCACCTTCTTGAAGGCCTCCTCAAGCTGCCGGCTGTTGACAACATTCAGGATAGATGCATACTGGCCGGCAAATGAGTGGGAGGCGCTGTCCTCACTTACGGCGCTGCTTCTCACCGCCAGGCCCTTTCCCCTGGAGAAAGCAGGGTTTGCGGCCTTGAGTGCCTTCTGGAGTTCCATGGGGAGTTCCGCGCTCAGTATCATTTTCCGCACCGCATCCACACTCTCATCGTCTGGAATGCCGTCTTTATCCTCACCGGAGCGAAGGCGGGCTACAATACGGAGATAAAGGTCGTCCTTGTCCAGAAACAGGCGGCACATGGAGACCGGGATGACGAAACCGTTTGGTACCGAAAAAACACCTGTCTGGCGCAGCCTGGCAAGATTGGCGGATTTGCCTCCAACCGCCCGGTACATATCAGGTTTGATGGCATCAAGAAAGATACAGTAGGGAACGAGGTCCTGTTTGGGCAGCTTCGCCAGGTCTTTGCGGATGGCTGCGGCAATGTTTGCCTGACGCTTGATAAGGCCTTCATAGGCGCCGTCAGCCAGGGTGTTCAGTTTTTCCACAAGGTCAGCCGTAACCTTTATCAGCTCGTTGATAATCCTGCGGAGCGCCTCGGGCCAGAATACAGGAGATCTTAGAGAGCTGCCCGCCTCTGTAATCAGTTCTACTGCCCTGTGGTTGTCGTCCAGGAGGGTTCGGAATACCTGGTAACGGCTGCGGAGCCGGGCAAGTTGTGCAGCACGCCTCTGCTGTTGCAGCTTGCGAAAACTATCTATGGGATGAAAAAGCCAGTTTAAATCCATGTCATGCGTTATCAGAAGAGATATCTTTTCTGATTCTTCCTAAAAAATCGTTGAAAAAACGTTCAATGGCCTTGTCATCCGCCATTTTTACATCAAGCTGCCTGGTAAATGCCACCAGTTCGCCCAGATGTTCAAGGATTCGTTCCATGTCCCTGCGCTCCAGCATCTTGACCTTGCCAAGCACAAGATCTCCCTTTATTTCCGTCTTGAAGTGAAGGCCCGACAGAATGCGGGAGATCATATCTGCCCTGCGCCTGCGTTTCCCTGGCTCTGCAAGCCCCCCGGCAAACCGGAAATAGATGTAGTTGTCATCAGCCTCATCGCAGAGGTAGCAGTCAATAATGTTGAAGTGATACCCCATTCTCAGGTTCACGTCGCAGTAATCATCTGCAAGGATTGCAAGGTTCTCGGTGCTGTAGTTTGGAAGGTTGGTGAGCATGGCTGCCGGGTTGGAAAGCCCGGAAAGAACATCCCGCACCCCGAAGGTGGCCGCCTCCTGTGACCAGAATTCCTTTTTAAGCAGGCCCTTGAGGATGGCAAGGAAGGGAGCGCTGGTTACATCTTCAATCGCTACCTCCTTTATCCTGCCTTCATTGTCCTGGGGCAGTTTGACTCCTCCTCCTATGTCAACAACACGGATCTTAAGGGGCAGCCCGGTCTTGAGCACTGGCGCAAGTCCGTTTGAGATTACCCTGCCTGATGTGTGGAATCTTATCAGTTCGGCAACTGCCTGTTCATGGCAGAACCGTATAAAATCGTGAATGGTCTGGCAGTTTTCCATTTTGAACGCGGAAGATGTTGGATCTACCAGATTGAGCGGCGCAATGAGCCTGAGCAGACGCCTGAGCAGGGATGCCTCCTTGAAGTCCGGGGGCGGGGCAAAGCCCTCTGCCTCCGGAAGCCCCGGTGGCAGTTCTACATGGCCCTGGTAGATGGTCTTTGATTCCACATCCACCATCACATGTATGCCCTCTTTCAGGACAGACGTGGCGTCTCCGGTGCCAAACAGGGCAGGAGTCCTGTATTCCCTGGTAATTGTGGCAAGATGGCTGGTAGGGCTGCCTATATCGGTAATGATGGCGGATGCCCGCTGTACAATCTCGGCCAGCCTTGGACTTGCAAAATGGCTGACAGCAACAGCGCCTGCCGGAAATGAGTCAACCTCCGTCTCCTCGTCCACATGGACAACCACCCCTCCGGCCAGGCCAAGCTGGCAGATGTGCCCCTTTCCTGACATTAGCACTGGCAGGCTGGAAAGTTCTTCCATGATTTTATCAAGGCTGGCCGTATCCCCGCTGGCCTTTCTGAGCCTTAAGGGGCGCGACTGCAATATCCAGAGCTTTTCCTGGGCATCACGGCACCATTCAACATCCTGCGGATGCTCAAAACGCTTTTCAAGCAGCAGCCCATACTCTGCCAGTTGCCGTATTACATCCAGCCCCACTATGCCGGACCCCCTGCGAAGTCCGGAGGCTACGGGACTCATTGGGCCATCCTGCCCGGTATCATCGGCTTCCCCGGTCGGGGTAATGTGACTTTTGACAAGGGTGAAGGGGTGGCTGCGTTCAAAAACAAAGCGGTCACCGGCATCACGGCCCGATGCCAGCTCCTCCCCCAGGCCGCTTACCGTGGACAGAACCATTGTGCCCTGGTCCGGATGGTTGGGGTCGCGGGTATAGAGGACCCCGCTTGCCCTGGACTGGATCATTGGTTGCACTATCACGGCAATCGGTGATTCATCCGGGGCAAGTTCCTTGCCCAAATAACGAAAGACCGTTTCCGAAAAGCGGGAAGCCATGACCTTTATACATGCGTCCATCACATCGCCTGCCTCAATGT
>JALVQQ010000297.1 GCA_027025395.1 Deltaproteobacteria bacterium
CACCCGTGAAGCATGACATCCGCCGCAGTATTTCTTCATGTTGCCGGGAGAGGCGGGACGGGAGACCAGTCCGTCATGGGCCCTTTCAACAGTGACCGCGCCGGGATGACCTTGATGACAGGTGATACATCCAATATCATGGGCATCATCAATGGTCACCACATGACACTTCAGACACCCCCGGCCATGAAACTCATCAGGACCGTAGGGCGCGTTGCAGCCGCAGAGCACGAGAAGGGCAAGCAAGGATGTGAGCAAGGCGGAAAGGGACATTGAGCAGATGACCACGATCAAGGACAAAACGGCATTAGAGGACCATATCAAATATCTGAACGGGTTTCAGTTCCATGGTTTTCGGCTGGGACTCGAGAGAATGGAGGCTATATTAGCCGCTATCGGCAATCCTGAAAAGGATTATCCCTGCATCCATGTTGCCGGCACAAATGGCAAGGGCTCCACCTGTGCATTCCTGACATCAATCCTTGAACATGCAGGCCTGCGGACCGGTTTCTACTCGTCCCCTCACCTGTACAGTCTTAATGAGCGTTTCCGGTGCGGAAACAGGGAGATAGAAGACCATGAACTGGCTGAGTTGCTCCGAAGGGTAAGGAGATACATCGAGGCAGGCTATGAACTCAGCTATTTTGAATATACCACGGTCATGGCAATGATCTGGTTCAGTGAAAAAAAGGTTGACCATGCCGTCTTTGAAACCGGCCTTGGAGGACGCCTGGATGCCACAAATGTCATAACGCCCGAAGTTTCGGTCATCACAGGCATAGCCGTTGACCACCAGGCATACCTTGGGCATACCATAACGGAAATAGCCTTTGAAAAGGCGGGCATTATCAAACCGAACCGGCCTGTTGTATGCGGAGCGGAACCCGGCCCGGCGCTGGAGGTAATAAAGGAGCGGTGCCGGCAGATGAACGCCCCGCTATTTGTGGCCGGCCGTGACTTTGGCATGCATCATGATAATGGCAGACTGACATGGCATGGCCCGGACGGCCACAAAATACCGGATATCCGGCCAGGTTTGGCAGGGAAACACCAGGCCGACAACGCCGCCCTTGCAATCATGGCCGCAAGGCTCATTAAAAACCGCGTTGTGAAAGACAGTGACATCAGGCAGGGATGCCGCGCCGCCTTCTGGCCCGGACGCGGAGAAATATTCAAATCCGGCCCTCACCATGTCCTGCTGGATGGAGCGCACAATCCCCAGGGGATAGTGGCGCTGAATGACATGCTTGATGAGCTTTCAGAACGTGACAACATTTTACATGCGCCTCACACCCTGCTGTGGGCATGTTCTGATGAAGGCGGGGACAAGAATTTTACAGGAATGCTGGACCTGCTCTCTCCGAGGTTCGGTTCTGTAATCATTACAGAACCGCCAGGTCCGAGAAGACCGGTTACAACAGAGGCATGGCGGGATTACGCAGCGGCAAAGGGCTTTCTGCTTGAAAAAAACTGGCGGGACGCATGGAACAGGGCCATTGATTCCACGCCTGAAGACGGGCTGATATGCGTGGCGGGCTCCCTCTATCTGGTTGGAAGCGTGCGGGCCCTCCTTGCATGAACCAGGCTAAAAAAACCTTCAGATTTGCCGGATATGCCAGAAATGGCACCCTCGCAGGCTCTACAGCCAACGGTTCAGTAATTCTTTCTCATGAACTTCTCGATCCTGTCGTACGCCTCATTCAGCACATCTTCCTCAGGCAGGAAAACCAGCCTGAAATGAGGAGTCTCGGGAAGGGAGCCAAACCCGCTCCCATGCACCACCACCACTCCGGTATCACGAATAAGCCGCTTGACAAAATCCACATCGCCTGCGTCCACATCTATACGCGGAAACGCGTAAAAAGCGCCCTGCGGCTCCTGGCAAGAAAGTCCCGGAATGGAATTGATGCGCTCCACTGTCAGGTCCCGCCTCGCACGCAGCTTCTGCCTGGTCTCTCTTATGTGGGCCTGATCGCCATTAAGGGCTGCGGGAATGGCAAACTGTTTTGGATGGGAGGCGCAGAGCCTGGCCCTGGCAAGTTTGCGCATGGCCTCTGTATAATCTTCAACCAACCCCGGATCACCGCTTATTATTGACCACCCGATGCGGAAACCAGGTGCAAGATATCCCTTTGAAAGCCCGTTAAATGTCACTATGGGCAACTCCCTGTCCAGGGAGGCTATGCTGACATGCTTCTTGCCATTCAATATAAGCTTGTCATAAATCTCGTCACTGAAAATTACAAGGTTATGCTCCCTTGCAAGGGCTATGATGTCCCTTAACGCCTCCTCACTGTAAACAGCCCCGGTTGGATTATTGGGATTTATGATGACAATGGCCTTTGTCTTGTCATCTATCTGCGAGGCCATGTGTTCTATATCCGGCTCCCAGGACCTGGACTCATCCAGCTGGTAGGGCCGCGCCTCTCCAATCAGGCGGGTCAGGAGGGCGTCGTAAAGCGGATAGCCCGGTGAGGGGACCAGCACGTTTTCACCCTTGTTTACCAGGGCTGACAGGGCAAAATCAATGGCCTCGCTGGCGCCTGTTGTAACAAGTATCTCATAGGGCTCCACGCCGTTTGCCCTTGCCTCCTGCCTTATGGCTTCAACCGCCTCCGGCACACCTTCGGAAGCGGAATAACCGGTATGATTTTCAAGCATTGCCTGATAGGCCGCCTCCTTCAGATGCCTCGGAGTCTCAAAACCGAACAGCACCGGATCGCCTATATTGAGATAGAGCAGATCTCCACCGGCCGCTTCCCTCTGATGGGCCACAGCAAGGATATCACGTAT
>JALVQQ010000298.1 GCA_027025395.1 Deltaproteobacteria bacterium
GCCATAACGATATTCCATAATTTGATCCTCCCTTGCTTCTTAAAATATCATACAAGAGAGGATAAATCTGCCCGCCTAAAAGGCGGGGGTTTTAACCTTACGAGAGACTAATAATCTGTTGGAATTAATTGATAAAGTAACTCGATTTGATATAATTGGTGCAAGGAAAACCGGCATTTTACCTAGAACCTTGCACTTTTATCGCCTGAAATAACGGCCCCTAAGCCGCTCTACAAAGAATCGCTCAGATTAGGTTTAGCAAAAACCATGTTCAGGAACCACTGTATTGTGGCCGTCCCAAAAACCTAAAATTCTGAAGTGAACAAATCGAATGGCGGCATTGTGAGCCTGGCCCTTCACATCCGCGGCACGGCAATCAGCCCCGGAATATCCAAGCCCTTATGGCGCGTTTTTCCTCCCCCCACTTGTCCGGACAGATTCTTGCCAAAAGAAACTCCCTGAACATGGCCTCCATTGCCTCCACGGCCTGCTCGATCATCCACGCCCTTTCAAGCACCCGCCCCTCAAAGGAGAGGTCATCACCTTCCTCCTCGCCAGGCGCGACTGTCCCTGGCACCTTGAGACTGCTTATATCAAAGGTGGCTGCATCAAAGGTAAACTTCCACTGAAACTCACCAATAACAAGCCTGAGATGGGCCCTGGAGACCTTTTTGCCAGCCTGAAGCGCGGTCTTGGCCTCATGGAGTTTGGCCTGCAGGCCGCGACAGGTTACGGACTCCAGGGCATCCCCCTCACCACCTTCAAGGGTCATGAAACGCTCAAAAGAGACATGAGCCTCCCTGCCGTCGGGAAGACGAACTGTATCGCCAAGGGAATCGGACCTGTACCAGAGCCAGGTCAGAAACTCCTGTCCAAGGAAACGTTTTTCTTTTACAAGCTCTACGGCTGACCGCTCTGTGCTCATACCAGCGCCTCCGGTCTGATCTGTTCGTAGGCCTGGAGGCCGGCTTCCGGATCTATTAACGAAAGCCCCAGGGTGTACGGTATTACAGGCTTGAGGGGCATGCCGAAGGTGGTTTTGAACATATCCTCCAGAAGGCCGCAAATTTTATCCTGCCGGGAAAAAAACAGGACACTGCCCGTGGAAATATTCCACACCATATCATGCAGCGACGGCACGGGGAGCGACTTTGCCAGGAGCTGAAGCCTGATGCGCTCCCTGATCTCCTTTCTCATCCTGCTTGCAAGACGGTTCAACTGCCTCTCCTGCATAACACGCCTCTCTTCAATGGAGCACATCTTCTTCAGCAGGGAGGCTGGCACTGAACGTTTGTCAACACGCAGGGAAAGCAGGAGATAGTCACTGAAGCCTATATCTTCCATTGTTATCTCCTCCTTGAACGGCTCCCTGGCAGAAGCCCAGCCCGCTGACATTTCCTGGACCCCGGCCGCCCCCTCCCTGAAGCAACGGGAAGATATGGCATCAAGCGCGTTTTCCCAGAAATTATCCGGAAGCGCGTCAGTTACCATGTAGCGTGTAAATGTTACTGTTGGTGACAAAAACGGCATTTATGCCCTCCCCTTCCTTGTGTATTCCGACAGCCGGACATCAATATGCCTCCAGAGGCCGCTGTCAGGCACGGCCTCAACATGCAGCACGAAAAAGTCCGGAATGTCTTTTCCCGCTGACCTCATCTCTTCGACCAGGGGTTCAATTTTAACGGCATCCTTGGCAGTGATTATTACGGCATCCGCGCCGCTGGCTTTGACACGGCGGCAGATCCTTTTAAGGTCTGAGACAGTATAACCATGATGGTCCGGATATGACAGGACAAGCACCGGCCTTATTCCAGCCTTTTCAAGAGTTCTGCTGAATCCTTCCGGATTTCCTATTGCGCTGAGGGCGGCCACCTTGGCGGGCGGGACTGCATTGGCGCCAGGTTTCCCGCATACCGTGGCGATCCTGGCGGCTCTTACCTTACTGTCAAAAACCGGAAGTTCCGGACAAAGCTCCTGGAGTCCCTGGCGCAGCCCCAGCGCCTCTGCATCAGAAACCTGCTCACGACCTGTAATCAAAAGGCATGATGCCCTGCAAAGCGCCTCCGGTGGTTCCCTGAGCATGCCTCCCGGGAAAACATGACCGTTTCCAAAAGGATTAACCGCGGGCACGAGTACAATATCGACATCCCTGAAAAGCGCCATGTGCTGAAAGCCATCGTCAAGCACCAGGACATCAGCTTCAAGCTCCTCCACGGCAAGACGGCTGCCCGCAGCCCGGTCCGAGCCGGCGACAACCGGAACGCCGGAAAGTTCCCTGGCAAGCATCACGGGTTCATCCCCGGCGGCTTCGGGTGATGCATGCACATTCCTCCGGTCCGATACTACCAGCGGCCCCCTGCCGGCCCTGCCGCCATATCCACGGATAATCACCGCCGGCCTGAACCCCCTTGAACAGAGATACCCGCATACCGCCTTTACATGGGGCGTCTTTCCCGTGCCTCCCATAAGCAGATTGCCTATGCTGACAACCGGGACCGGGGCACGGAAAACAGGAAAAACACCACGCTGATACAGGCGCGCCCGTACAAGCATGAGCCTTGAATACAGGGGCTCAAACAGCCTTCCGGCCCCGAGGAGCACTGATATTGTCCTGGCGTTCACCTTCTCAGCTCCAACAGGGGCCGAGAGCCCCGGCCACAAGTTCCATGTAGTTGTCCACAGCCCCCCTGTTGCGCATTACCACGCGTTCCGCATTTCGGCCTGCCTCTTTCCGCAGCGCCGGGTCCGAGGCAAGCATCAAAAGGACGTTTTCCAGTTCCGCTGCCGAATTCACCTCGCAGCCTCCCCCTGATGCGAGAAGCACCCTTGCCATGTCACTGCAGCTTTCCACATGAGGCCCCCATATCACCGGGACTCCATGCATTGCAGGTTCAAACAGATTGTGCCCGCCGACCGGCGCAAGGCTTCCGCCTACAAATGCAATGTGAGAAATGGAATATACCTCCTGAAGCTCACCCAGGGTATCAAGCACCACAACCTGAAAAGGGCCTTTGTCACGCGGCACGGGCCCAAGGCTTTTCCGCCAGGCCTTTAATCCCATTGCCGAGGCAAGCCTTGCCAGCTCGCCCCCCCTTTCAATGTCCCTGGGCGCCACTATCAGCCTGACACCCAGGCCTGTGCGCCGGTCCGGGCTGCGGCTTGAGGCAAGGATGCGCAGGAGACCCCGGAGCACCGCCTTCTCCTCGCCAGGATGCGTACTGCCTGCGGTTATTACCAGATCTGCCCTATCATCAATGCCGAGCATGGTCCTGAGTTCAGCCTTACGCTCCGCATTCAGGCATGGAATTTCAATATCAAATTTCAGATTCCCCGCGCTCACAGCATGAACCCACGGGGGCATCCCGGCTGATTCAAGACGCCCCAGGTCATCATCTGACTGCATGGCTACCGTATGAAATCCCCCGTAAAGAAGTCCCGCGGCTTCAATGCCTGCCCTCTCAAGAGAACCGAGCCTTGCGGCGGCCCTTGAGGAGATACTGCCATTTATCAGCAGGGCAGGAATCCCCCTGCGTTTCAGTGCCCATACGAAGCCGGGCCATATATCTGTTTCAACCAGCAGGAAACAGTGAGGCGATACGTGTCTTATCACCCGATCCCGGAGCACGGGCACGTCAAAAGGCATGCCCGCCAACGCGCATCCCGTTCGGCCAAGACGCTTTTCAAGGGCAACCATGCCGCTTGAGGTGGAGGCGGAACAGACAAGACAGGCGCCCTTCCATCTCTCCTGCATCTTTTTTACAAGGGGCAAGACAGCATTAACCTCACCAACCGAGAGCGCATGGACCCAGATCACTGGCCCGTCATGCGGGGCTGTTTTCAGCCCGGGCAGCTTTCCCATCCGCCAGGGGAGCTGTGCGCGGTACTTTTTCCGGGCATACATCACAGTGGCGGCCAGGGGCAGGGCAAGCGGAGCAAGCAAAGCCGAGGTCAAATCCGCTGCGCCCAGGAGCGCCGATGCCTTGATGCGACAGTTCATGGGGTATAAATATCACAAATGAGTGGTTGAGACAGCGCGGCAGTCAAACTGTCCACTTTTACAAAACCGTATAACCGTGCAAGCCTACATGCAACCGGGGGAGCTGTCCATACGGCAGTGGCAATCCGGCAAAATGTTTGTATTATGGTAGGTGACCGGCTGTGAAGCCGACGGCGACAAAACGGTAGGCCCCGTTTTGTTTGGAATCCTGCAATGCCACACTGCAGATCATCATCAAGGCAGGCATGTGAGAGGACAACCGCAAAAAATGGATGAAAAATGAAAGCTGCTCCCGGAATCAAGGCCACGGCCCTGGCAATCATGTTTTGCGCTGTATCCTGCGCGGCGGATTTTTTTTCGCTTGCCGCCGCATCAAGCGGTTCGGAAATAACTGTATCCCGGGCCATCCGGCTGATTCAGAAAAGATATGACTCCATAAGGGACATAACCGCCTCGTTTGTCCAGGAAACCTATTCTCCAGGCGTCTATCGGCCTGTCGTCTCTTCAGGAACGGTCTATTTCAAACGTCCGGAGATGATGAGGTGGGAATATGAAAAACCCGAACCGCAGGTGGTTGTGACCGGAAGCGCCGATGTATTTGTTTATGAAGAGGAGGCCGCGCAGGTCATGGTCCTGCCCCGCAGCCGTTTTCTCTCTTCTGAAATAAGCCGGGCATTCTTTTTGGGCAAGGGATCTCTTGATCATTTCTTCAGAGTGACCACTGACAGGCAATGCAATCTTGACGGAAAGTGGTGTCTCAGGCTTTTTCCCAAAAAAAAGAGCGGCAACCTCCAGGAGGTTCGCATTGTGGCGGACCCGCGAACCCATCTGATCAGGGAAGTATGGATAAAAGACGAACTTGGAGGCAGGACCCATATCTCCTTCGGCAACATCAAAATCAACAGCAGGCTGCCTGACAGCCTTTTCAGGTTCAGGATACCGCCTGGTGTGGATGTTTATACAGCAGGTGAGGATTAGACGTTGACCAAAACGCAAACCCAACGCCAAAAACATGTGGATTATCACTTAGAACTTGCCATGAATGAAAAAGACCAAAAACTCTTTAACCGGATAAGGGAACTTGCAAAAGAAAAAAATGCCATCATTCTCGCGCACAACTATGAACTGCCAGAGGTGCAGGATGTGGCTGACCTTACGGGAGACAGCCTTGCCCTTGCGGTGCAGGCCTCAAAAACCGATGCTGAAATTATAGTATTCGCAGGCGTCCATTTCATGGCGGAGGCGGCAAGCATAGTCTGTCCTGACAAAAAGGTACTGTTTCCCGTGCCGGAGGCCGGATGCGCCATGGCCGACATGCTTACCGCCCGGGAGCTTGTGCGGAAAAAGGAAGAACTGCCTGGCGTGCCAGTGGTTACCTATGTGAACTCGTCAGCCGAGGTAAAGGCGCTTAGTGATATCTGCTGCACCTCCGCAAACGCGATTCAGGTAGTCAAATGGACAGGCGCCGACGAAGTGCTTATGACCCCGGACAGGAACCTTGCCCGCTGGGTCGCCCGGCACACAGACCAGAAAATCCATTACTGGGACGGGTACTGTCCGGTGCATGACGCCCTCACTGTGGAGGCGGTCAGCAAGGCCAGGGAAGCGCACCCCGGCGCCCTGCTCATGGCACATCCTGAATGTCCGGCTGAAATTCTCGATATGGCTGACGCAGTAAGGAGCACCAGCGGGATGCTGGCCTTTGCATCGGAATCTGACGCAAAGGAATTTGTTGTAGCCACGGAAAACGGCCTCCTTCACCAGCTGCGCAAACAGAACCCTGACAAACAGTTCTACCATGCCTCAGCGGACATGATCTGTGATGACATGAAGATGACAACGCTTCAGGATGTGCTTGATGCCCTTGAAAACGAGGAACCTGTCGTACGCGTGCCCGAGGAGATACGGACAAGGGCCCTAAGGGCGGTAAGGCGCATGATGGAAGTCCCCAGAGACGCCGGCTGATCAGACAGCACCCGTATTTCACCCCGGAAAATCCATGTTTTCGTTAAATAATATAAGATGCAGCTTTGGTGCGCGCGTCCTCTTCAAAAATGTAAGCTTTTCACTCAGCCCTGGAGAACGCGCCGGGCTCGTAGGGCCTAACGGGGCCGGAAAGACCACTCTTCTTCGAATCATGGCGGGCCTGACCGAACCCGACCATGGACGGATTATAAAGCCCGCAGGGGCTGTCACAGGCTATCTTCCACAGGAACTCACCGCCCTGGAACTGGGAGACACGGTCTGGGAAGAGGCTTGCAGGGCCTTTGAAGCCGCAAACATCAAGGCCCGGGAGCTGGAGAATATCCACCGGCAGCTTGCCACGGCAACTGATGAAAAACAGATTGAGATACTGCTTCGGAAGGAACATGAACTCTCCCTCTTTCTGGAAAACCGCGGCTTCCATCAGCAGGAGGCCAGGGCTGCCAGGGTGCTGTCAGGCCTCGGCTTCAGGCAAACGGATTTTCACCGTCCGCTGAGCCAGTTCAGCGGCGGGTGGAAGATGAGGGCCAGCCTTGCCAGAATCCTGCTTTCACAGCCTGACCTGCTGCTGCTTGACGAGCCCACCAACCATCTTGACCTTGACTCTGTAACATGGCTCGAAGAGTGGCTTGTTTCGCAAAAGGGCGCCCTTCTGATGGTATCCCATGATGAATGTTTCCTGAACCGGCTTTCAAGGCGCATAATCTCCCTTGAGGGGGGCACCGCTGTCGTTTACCACGGAAACCATGAAGATTACCTGAAGGAAAGCCGGGAGCGAAAAAGGCACCAGGAAGCACGCCAAAGGACAAGAGAGGCAAGAATCCGGGAGACCGAGCGGTTTATCCAGCGCTTCAGGGCTAAGGCCACCAAGGCGAGGCAGGTTCAGAGCCGCATCAGGATGCTTCAGAGGGAACAGGCGGAGCAGGAGCAAACCGCAGCCGCTGAATCCGCCCCGGTGCGGTTCAGGTTTCCCGAGCCTGAAAGAAGCGGCCGCATGGTTGCAGCCGGAAAGGAGATTTCCAAAAGATACCCCGCGCCTGACAATGAAACCTGCAATGGACAGAAGGCACGCTGGCTGGATGTATTTTCCGGCATATCCTTTGCGGTAGAACGCGGAGAACATATTGCGGTAGTCGGGCCCAATGGAAGCGGAAAATCCACTCTTGCAAGAATAATTGCAGGAATAACCGAACCGGATTCCGGCACCATGGAGCTTGGCTACAACGTGACAGTCTCCTACTTCGGCCAGCATCAGGCCATGGAGCTTCCGCAGGAAGTTACGGTCCTGGAAGCCATGCGGCAGATGCCTGGCGGTGAATCGGTACAGCGCGTGCGCGACCTGCTGGGGGCCTTCCTGTTTCACGGAGACATGGTGAATGCGAGGGTGGCGTCACTTTCAGGCGGTGAAAAAAGCCGGCTTGCCCTTGCCCGCATGCTCCTTGACCCGGCAAACTTCCTCATACTTGATGAACCTACAAACCATCTGGACATTGCATCCAAAAAGGTGCTTAAAGAGGCGTTGCGCCAGTTTTCAGGGAGCTTTCTGCTGGTCTCGCATGACCGCGCCTTTATGCAGGGGATCATTTCAAAGGTCTGGGAGATGCGCGACGGCAGACTCAGTGAGCACCTGGGAGGCATTGAAGACTATCTTCATCGCATGAACCGGCCATTGGCTGACAATGCCGCGCACACTCCTTCCGCTGCGGCCAGGGACCGCAAGGTCCGGGCAGGAAGGGAGACAGACAGGGCCGCTGAAGGTTCCAGACGCATGAGCGCCAGGGAACTCAGACGAAGGGCTGCAAAAGAAAGGGAAATCATCAGGCGAAAACTGGGGCCCCTTCAGGAACGGCTTCAAAGAGCCGAGGCCGAGGTTCAGGCGCTTGAGGAGAGAAAGGAGCAGCTTGAGGCCCTGCTTGCCGACCCGGCTGTACATGCCGACGGCCAGAGAATGAAAGAGCTTAACAGCAAGTACAGAAATATCATGAAGGAACTTGATAAAATGTACCTGGCATGGGAAGAGGCAGAGGGCGATTACTCCAGCGCAGCGAAGTTGCTGGAATCGTGACCTTGCGTCAATCCGCGACAACTGTTTCTCCGTGCTCCAGGCGCGCTGCCAGACATGGCCCCAAGCCCTCTGACCAGAAACTCAAAATCTTCTTGACACCCGCCATTATACACTATATACCAGTAAAGAATTATCAAGGCCCAACATGTAGTGGTCAACCAACCAGGTCCGTCAAAACCCCGGAAATACCGAGTACAGGCCATGAGATGCCGCCGCAGAGGCTGCCCCTGGCTTGTCGTAATAATCAGTTATCAAATTTTCATCAACGCGAAAGGTAGTCAAGCCAATGCTGAATGGTAATACTTCAACTCAAAACGTGTCTCCGTTTGTGGATGAAAACGGTCTTCCCAGGACCTCGCTCAACCTGAGCAGCAATGCCCTTGTTGTGCTTGCCCGGCGCTATCTCCGCAAGGACGATGAAGGCAGGGTAATGGAAACGCC
>JALVQQ010000299.1 GCA_027025395.1 Deltaproteobacteria bacterium
TTCTGCTTTACCTGAAACAGGGCAACGGAAAAGTGTATTGGCAAGTGCCTCCGGAAGGAAAACCATGCGGTGAAAGGCTGGATACTGGCTGTTTTTGCAACGCCAGGTATCGTGGTCAGCTTGCCGTACCGGCAAGACATGCTGGCGGCGTTCACGGGGTTGGAGCCGCCAGCAATGAAAATTTTATGTTCCTGGTGTATATGCCATCAGCATGGCAGGTCAAGCAGGGCTTCCTGGTCAAGGTTTCCTGCGCCGGAGTTCGTGGCCGGCAAGAACGCGGCCAGACAGGCAATAACGAGGAGCATCTATTTGGAGGGGGAGGGGCATTTACTGCCATTTTTTCCGTGCCAGAAGTATTTCATAGGCGTTGATGAACTTGACAAAGACGTTATGGTCACCCCCCTTGTCAGGATGAAGTTCAAGGGCCCTTTTCCTGAAATGGCTGGTAAATTCATGCTCGCTCATTGATCGGAATTCATCTTCGGTAAGGCCCATTGCATTCAGGTGGTCGCTATCCCGCTGGCTTGCAGGCGGAATCCACTGTCCCTCTTCTCCAGAGGGTCTTCCTGCCTGTGTCCATTGTCCCCGGTTGCTGAAGTAGGTGTCATGGAACATGAAAAGATATTTCCGCAGGTAGCGGTGCAGGTCTGCATCATTACTGCTTCGCGCTTCACTGCCAAGCAGCGTGGGGTCTGTGTTGAGCCTGCACAGTTCTTCCATGAAAAAACGGTCTATCATATCCAGGTCCTGGGCATCCGGGACGAACCTTGTAAGCTTGGGGGCAAAACCTGCTGCAATATCAAATATGGCATAGAGATAACCCCTCATTTCCCAGGGCCTGAGCTCATATTCCATGAACGCGATGCGGTTTTCTATTTCGTCCCGGCACTTGCCGACAAGCATTTCGTATATGGGCAGGGGGGTGAAAAGGGCGTCTCCCATGTTTATCTGTACGAACTTGAGATAGTAGAGCCGTCTCCTGTCAAAGATGTGAGTGCGGTCAAAGTCTTCCCGGGGCATCTGTCTGTTGCGCCTTTTTCTCTGGCCGGCACGCCTGCCCCGTATCCCGCCGAAATTGTCCAGCGTTTCCTTGATGTCCGGGTCTATGAATGGCCAGAATATTTCTTCAAGCTCGTCATAGTCGTATTTTACATCAAGTGACTCCAGGGCCTCTTCCACAACAGGAGAAATATAATATGCCCGTTCATCAATATACTCTATGAACTCTTCAGGATCGTTGCCAAGCTCAAAAAGCTGTCTCGGGACAAGAGCGCCGTCAGGGTCAACGATGGTTTCCCGGATAAAAAAGAGCGTCTCTCCAGTCCTGTCATATTCTTGTGCAAGGTACATGGTAAAAAAGCGGGTCGGTAATTTGGAAACCGTTCAATGGGTCCGGTCCTGCTGTCTTATCCATGAAGCCAGCTCTCTCCATGAGGCGGCCCTTGGAAGGGATGAGTCCTGCCGGTTCCAGGGCTGATCAAAAACAATGGCCGTGATGCCCTCCCTCGCTATCTCAAGGCATGTTTCAAGGTGGTCTTCAACAAAGTAGCTGATGCCGATTTCCTTGAGCAACGATGCCTTGGCCGAGTGTTCTCCGGTTGCTGTAACTCGGATCATTTCCGGCGGAACTCCGGCAAGCTGTTTCCGGAGCCACTCTTCAATGGGTTTTCCGTTGGGCCTTGCAGTAACAAAGGTAAGGGGGGCGTACGCGGCCAATGCCTCGAGGGTTTCAATGGCTCCTGGAATTGGTTTCAGCCCTGTTCCAAAGGGATCGGCAAGGATTTTTTCAATTATTTCACCAATGATATGGTCGGGAATGGGCAGGCACTGTTCAAGCCAGTAGGATGTAATATTTTCTTTTTTTATGGTGTTGATGCCGTAATCGTCTTTTGCAATGCGGATGAATGAACCCATGGTGTCGGCAACAACTCCGTCAATGTCAAAACCTGTCTTGTCAGGAACAATATTCAAGCACTTCATGATTGCAGGGTAACAGAAAACCGGAAAAAAAACAGTGTCTGTTTTCATGGCGCCTCTTCAATGGCATCCTCGCTTGGATCAAGGCTGCGCCTGCATGCCGCATGGCCTGGCATCCGTCCATGGCCAGCGCTGAAATCCGGATGGGGAGGAGATGTCCGTTTCAGGCCAAACTTCACCCGTTTTGTGGACACGGGAGCTGCTGGTGTTTATGATGCATGCATCAGGTTCCTCAAAATTTCAACATGGTGTTAGGCATGAGTTTCCGGTCATCAGGAGTTTTAAAGGAAATGTATAAAAAAATGATAGTGCTCCGGTTTCCGCCGGAGATTACGGATCAACCGCTTGTGAGCAGCCTCAGCAGGGAACACAATCTCTGTTTCAATATATTGAAGGCCAAGATCCTCCCCGGGCAGGAGGGCATAATGGTGCTTGAGATTTCAGGCATCCAGAAGAATGTTAAGGCGGGTCTCAGGTACCTGCGCAGTCACGGGGTCAAGGTAAAGCCCGTCTCCCAGGAGGTCAGGCGCAAGGACGATATCTGTTTCCAGTGCGGGGCCTGTACAGCCATCTGTCCTACCGATGCCCTGTTTATGGACCCTGAAACCTATGAAATAAGGTTTGAAGCCGAACTCTGCAAGGGGTGTGAGTTCTGTATAGCTGTATGTCCGGTAAGGGCAATGGAGCTTCGTTTTTCACATGAAAAAGTGCTTGTCTGATACTCGCCCCCGGGCATGAACAAATCGGTTCTGGTAGCCACAAGCGGCGGGGTTGACAGCGCCTGTGCAATAAAG
>JALVQQ010000300.1:0-7905 GCA_027025395.1 Deltaproteobacteria bacterium
TAGCAACACCACACCACTTTCTTCCATATCAGAGATATTTCGCGTAACTACAATCATATTAAAAACCAGTGCTGTAGCCGCAATGAGTCCATCAATTGCTGGCATTGATTTGCCTCGAAGTTCAGCCTCGCCCTGAATCTGCCCCCACGTCATAGCAACTTGTTCATTTACAGGTAAAATTCTACCGCTAAAGCGTTCTTGAAGATCGTCGGTTAACCAAAGATGCAGTTCCTTTTTTCTTTTTTCATCTTTTACTTTTTCAATTCCTTTTGATATTTTACCTAGCGTAAGAACACTGATATAAAGATGGCTTTCTTTTTGCTTTTTTAACCAGTTTAGAACCTTAAGACTTGGTTTGGGCTTGATAACTTCGCCGATTACACAAGTATCAATTAGATATTTCATAGTATTATATCTCGCGGTTTATCTTTTTGACGTAAGGCGGAAAAATCTATTTCAGATTGAGCCAAAGGAGATTTTCGCAAGAATTCAATTAAGTTGTCTTCAGGCGGAATGATTTTTTTGTAATCCTCAAAAGATAAGATAACAACGGCTTCTTTCCCGTGTTTAGTAACGATCTGAGGGCCAAATTTTCTTGCTTTTTCTACTAGCTGGCTAAATTTATTTTTTGCTTCTTGTAGCTGCCAAGTTTGATCATTCATAAGAAAAGTCCTCTTTTATTTCGTCTAGTCTGTCTAGATTCTAAAGCAAATAAAAAAATTATCAAGCGAATTTATTTTCAATTTGGGCTAACGTACAGGCTCACCTGCCGACATGGAGCAAGGCCCAGGGCCGCAGCGCAATGGCGGTCAAGTGAAGGAACATATATCTTCTTTGCCGAGTCCTGATGGATTAATCCGGCCTTGTTTAATATCTGCACATCTTGATACACCTTCTTGTAATCCCTGTTCAACTGAGGTGCCGGCTACACCCGGCATGGCCTGAAACTGGCGGCAAGGCGCTCCCGGACAGCCTGCATGGCCCTGGCCGGGGTAGGCCGTATTGGTGGATGTAGGGTGATATCGTCTGTTCTTTTCTGTTTCATGGCCTTATGGTTTCAGACAGGCAATGGAAAGAAACCTTGACCAGGAAGGAGGCAGGCCATGAAAAAGATGTTTTTTGCAGTGCCCATTATTCTCGTGCTGACATACGGCAACGCGGTGGCTGGCCGGACCGCCGAGGCGGTTATCATAGGAGGCGCGGCCGGCGCTGTCCTTGGCCAGCTAATTGCCGGCACGCCAGAGGCCGTGGTGCTTGGCATGGCGGCAGGGTCAGTGGCGGGCTACGCGATAGGCCATGAGCATCACAGGCACGGAAGGCATGGAGGAAGGATTCGTGAAATTGATACATGCAGGCCTTGCGGCCCCTGGCGTCATGTCCGCCGCCACCGCCGCCACTGGCATGGAAGGCGCCACAGGCCGGAAATTGTCATCAATAACATCTATAACTGTCCAGCGCCGGACAGGCATGCGTTTGGACGCCGGGAGCTGTTCAACGGTTATGGCTCACACCGGCCAAGGAGATATGACTGCTGGTGCGAGACCTGGTGACACGGCCCTCAGCATAACCGGGGATGGCGGCGCATGGCGGGCATTACGCGGAATTGTGGTGGAGCGGCTGAAACCGCACTTCTCCGGATCGGCGGTTTCAGCCAGCTGCCGTGTCGCCAGGCGCCGTTTTCCCCGGATATCTTTCATGCTTTTCATTGATCCCGCGGATTGCTATACTTTCCATGGGGCATGGCAATGTTCTTCCTGGTGTCCCGGAGCCCTGTTTTGATAATTGTGCCTCAAAATTGCTTCGCACCAGGGATATGCTGGCAAAGTTCGTGTCCGTGTGTTAAAAAACTGACTTTGTTATTTTGAAAACCTGAACGTGTTTGCCGGAAATCCGCGGATTCATGACAACAGACAAGGAAATTAAACTAGGCAATCTCCCGGACAGCGCCTTGTCTGCAGACAGTCCCGTCCTGCTGTTTGATAACAGGCAGGGACATTCGGTTTACTGGCTGGGCATTGCGGGAGAAACGGCTTTTCGCTGCAACACCTATCTTGTCGTGGATGGTGAAGAGGGGCTGCTGATTGATCCCGGCGCCAGATATGCCTTTGACGAGATAAGGACAAGGGTTGAGCAGGTTTTGCCGCCGGAACGGTTGACCGGGCTCGTGTTGTCGCACCAGGACCCTGATGTTGCGGCCTCCATGCACCGCTGGCTCGCCCTCAAATCCGATCTTGCCATCCTTGCAACGCCACGCACCCACGTGCTGCTGCCCCACTACTGCCACGGCGAGTATGTCAGGTACAATGTGGAGGAAAACAGTTGCTTCTCCTTCAGCAGCGGCAACCGCATGAAGTTTGTGCCAGCGCCCTTCCTTCATTTTCCCGGAGCGGTAACAACCTTTGATCCCGTATCTGAATATCTCTTCTCCGGTGACGTATGGGCCGCCTTTGATACGGACTCCAAATTGCTGGTTGCGGATTTCAGTCAACATAAAGACAGGCTGGATCTGTTTCACAAGGACTATATGGCGTCCAACCTGGCGGCCAGGGGATTTGTGCGGAGCGTTGCCGGATACGGGATAAAGGGAATTCTCCCCCAGCATGGCTCCATCATCCCTGAGTGTTTTGTCCCGGACGCCATGAACTATCTGAAGGAACTCCAGTGTGGCCTTGACCTGATATATCCAGCCGATGTTCAGGATTTGTTATCCAGTGACAGCCCTGTGCCGGATGCGGATATGTGCGGTGGCAAGGCCGGAGAAGGGGCGGGAGGCGCTGCTGAACGCCATGCGGAAGGCTTGAATGCCGGGGGCAGGATAGGCCTTGAGGAGGCGCTGGCGCAGGCCGCGCGCCTTGCCCGGCTAAGGGAGGACGCCCTCAGACAGTTAAATAGTGCCGAGATCTGCCTGAAACAAAATTCCGAGCGGCTTGCGGAGGCCCAGAGGATTGCCAGGCTTGGTTACTGGGAGTGGGAACTGGATAAAAACAAGATCACATGGTCAGATGAAATTTACAGTATATTCGGTATCTCTCCCGAGGATTTTGAAGCTACATACGATGCGTTTCTTGACATGGTGCATCCGGATGATGTCGCCAAGGTGAAGGAAGCAATTACAAACGCGGTTGAGGAATATGTGCCGTATGACCTGATTCACAGAATAGTTCGGCCGGACGGCGAGGTCAGGACCGTGCACGAGAGGGGGCGCGTGCACACTGATGACGATGGAAATGTGATTCGGATGCTGGGAACTGTTCAGGATATTACGGAAATTGCCAGTATCGAGGCAGATCTTGCCAGGAAAAACAGGCTTATTGAGGCTATCCAGCAGATGCAGTCTGATTTCATCAGCGAGCTTGATATCCTGCCCCTTAACAGGAACCTGCTTTCAAATCTCCTGGAGCTTTCGGGAAACGAGCAGGGATTTACCGGAAGCGTGCTAAGGAATCCGGAGGGAAAGCCGTACCTGGCAATACATGCGCTGACCGATATGTCATGGGACCCGGAGAGCAGGGAGCTTTTTCGTATTGCCCGGAGAAAGGGGCTTGAATTCCATAACCTGGACAATCTTTTCGGGGCCGCGGTCACAAGCGGAAAGCCGGTGATAAGCAATGATCCCGGTACGGACCCCCGAAGCGGCGGGACACCGAAAGGACATCCCAGGATCAGGAATTTCCTGGCCGTCCCGGTCTATTTTGGCGATAAAATTGTCGGCCTGATAGGGCTTGCCAACCGTCCCGGAGGGTTTGGTGAGGATATAATAGAATACCTTGAACCGCTTCTTTCGGCATTCGGTCAGATACTTCAGGCGAAAAGGGATCAGGATGCCCGCCGTGCTGCTGAAAAGATCCTTATCCAGCAGGCAAGGCTTGACGGTCTTCTGGGTATTCCCAACAGGCGCTATCTGGACGAGCAGCTTGAAAGGCAGTTGAGGCAGGCCAGGAGGAGCGGAACGCCGTTTTCCGTCATCATGATCGATGTGGATCATTTCAAGGCCTACAATGACTTTTACGGCCACCAGGCGGGAGACAGGTGCCTCAGGGAGGTGACAGGGATTATAAGAAAAAATCTCCGAAGGCCCATGGATTTTCTTGGCAGGTACGGAGGGGAGGAGCTGTGCTGCATACTGCCAGAGACCGATTGCAAGGGGGCCGTGGAGGTTGCATCGAATATCAGGTCCGGGCTGGCCAGGGCCGCCATTCCGCATGAAAAATCTCCTGTGTCATCCTTCGTAACAGTGAGTATGGGAGTTGCTACGTGGCTGCCGGAATCCGGCATGTCAGCGGAAGAGCTGCTCGGCAAGGCGGACAGGAACATGTACAGGGCAAAGAAAAAAGGCCGGAATTGTGTTGTGACGGACTGCTCATAGGGGCACGTCCAGCCTTGCTGATTACCCCTGTTGCCAGACGCATCGGCGCGGAGAGCCTGGGCCTTGTCAGGTGACAGGGGGCAGCAAGTCGCCAGGTGCGGAAAGGGATACCGTTTATGGCTGTTCAATGGGCATATCTGAGAAAGGGATGAAAGTCGTGCCAAAAGGCACAGGCTGTGTTTGATCAGAGGGGCATAACTCCCGCCGAAGTGGTTGAGGCCCGAAAGCAGAAGATACAGGATGACGAGGCCTGGAACATTCTCGCTGCCGCAGATGAGATTGTTGTTGGCAGGGGCAAAAAATACCAGGTGTTTCAGCCTTCCGAAGAGAACCGGCACGAGATAATGAAGGCCTGCCTTGGGCGTACTGGAAATCTGCGGGCGCCTGCCCTTAAGACAGGCAGCCGCATGGTGGTCGGCTTCAACGAAGAGATGTACTCCCGGTATGTTGATTAGCGGGACGGGAAATGTGAAATGGCACCGGGACATCTCATGACATTCATTATGGAACATGGCGACCATGAGGTTGGTGTGACCTGAGCGCGGCTCCATGTGTGATTGCGCGGAAGAGACAAAAGGCGGAAAGGGCCTGCTGATGGTCTTCACCGGAAACGGCAAGGGCAAGACCACCGCCGCCATAGGCCTTGCCATGCGGGCCGTGGGGCATGGTTTCCGGGTTTGCTTTATCCAGTTTATCAAGGGGTCGTGGCGTTCCGGCGAGCAGGAAACCATGGGACGGTTTCGCGGCAGGATCGACTTTCATGTCATGGGGCGAGGATTTACCTGGAAATCGGATGACCTTGAGAAAGACCGCAGGGCTGCCCGCGCCGCCTGGGACAAGGCGAGGGAGGCGATTTTTTCCGGAAAATACCAGATGGTGATTCTGGATGAATTTACCTATCTGTTATCTTACAAAATGGTGGACCGGGACGAGGCCCTGGGGGTTTTTTCAAAAAAGCCCCAGGGGCTGCATGTTGTCATTACCGGGCGTGACGCCCTTCCTGAACTGGTTGACATGGCTGACCTGGTTACGGAAATGAGGGAGGTCAGGCATCCCTATAAAAACGGGATCAGGGCCCAGAAGGGCATAGAGTACTGAGTTTGCAGGCATGAGGGGCTGCCACTCTCATCCACTGGCCTGATGTGACTGCCCGGCCCAGGAGATTTCGCCCTGCATTACTATCGGGGCAGTATCTTTTCAAGGTTCACTCCAGCACCATGCCTGGCGCGAGGAGTCTTTCCACTGCCGCCGGCTTTTCAGGGGAGTCGCCCGGTTCGGAAATGATTTCAAGCCGGATCAGGCCGGAGCCTGTATTTACCACAGCCCCGTCGTCACGGTTCACCGCGATGACGGTGCCCGGGGCTGCATCGGCGTCAAGTTCTTGCAAGTACCTGGAGGAAGCGCCCTGTTCCAGGGGCCTGGCGCTCCAGACCATGAATTTGCGGCCGTCTGTTTCGAAAAAGGCCCCCGGGTATGGCCAGGTCACTGCCCTTACCAGATTATAGATCTGTTCCGCGCTCCAATCCCATGAAATTTTCCCGTCATCAGGCGTCCTGCCGCCAAAATAGGAGGCCCTGGAGTGGTCCTGCGGAGTCCTTGGGGCCGTGCCGTCAAGGAGCCTTGGTATATATTCACCCAGCACATCCACAGCGGCCAGTTCCAGTTTTCTGAAAAGGTCAACGGCTGTGTCGGTTTGCTCAACAGGGACTTCCTTCTGTGCGATGATGTCCCCTGCATCGGCCTTGATCACCATGTGGTGCAGGGTTACTCCGCTTGTTCTCTCCCCATGAATGAGCTGCCAGTTCACAGGGCATCTCCCCCTGTATCTGGGCAGCAGGGAGCCATGAAGATTTACCGCGGCGATGCTCGGGATATCGAGGATTTCCTGCCTGATCATGTTGCGGTAATAACAGGAAAGCAGTATGGCAGGCCGAAGATTTTGAAGAAACTCCACCCACTCGGGGGTGTTTATGTTCTCCGGGCAGTAAACAGGGATACCGGCCTTTTCCGCCTGTTCGGCAAGGGATGCAAACCACCTGTTCTCTCCCGGGTCATCCCTGTGGGTGAACACCGCAGGCACCGTGATTCCCTTTTCAAGAAGCACGTTCAGGGCGGCGCATCCCATGTTGTGATAGCCTAATAAAATTACAGACATATACGGTTCAGTCTCCCTGGCGCCTGCGGTTGATCATTGCCGCCACCGTGGCTGCTCCGAATCCGTTATCGATATTTACCACCGCGACGCCGGTGGCGCATGAGTTTAGCATTGTAAGAAGCGGAGCAACACCGCCGAAACTTGCCCCGTATCCGGTGCTGGTGGGGACGGCGATGACCGGAGCGGCCACAAGCCCTCCTATTACTGAAGGGAGTGCCCCGTCCATGCCTGCAACAGCGATTATTACCGTGGCTTCCCGAAGGAGCGCGATTTGGGAAAGAAGTCTGTGCACACCGGCCACCCCGGCGTCATATAGCGTCCTGGTTTCATGCCCTGCCAGTTCAAGTGTCAGGCATGCCTCTTCCGCAACGGGAATGTCGGCGGTGCCAGCGGTGACAACCAGGACATAACCCCGCCCGTTATCCTGCACGCGCCCCTGCTTCCCGTGACGGTAGAGTGCACGCGCCCGCGATGAATAGTCAAGGTTTATTCCGTGAGGCTCCACACGGCGCATTACATCCCCTGCTGTTTTCTTGTCCAGGCGTGTGACCAGCAGGGGCCCCCCTGCATCATGGAGGCTTTTTACTATGGTTGTAATCTGGTCAGGTGTTTTTCCTGGCCCGTAAACGACCTCGGGCAGGATATCCCTGAACCTTCTGTGATGGTCCAGGCAGACATCGCCAAGCTCTTCGTAGGGGAGGGAGCGCAACTCCCTCTCGCACTCCTCAATGCTGAGCGCGCCGTTTTTGCAGGCTTTGAGAAGCGATTCTATGCGTGTATCCATTTGCAGGCTGAATCATGGCGCATCGGAACCAGAAGCGGGACCTGTGCAGGGAGCGTATCACGGATTCAGCATTGGCCCCCTGAGATACTCCTTCATTGGCTCAAGTTGCTGCTCGAACTGTTCATTTATCTGGGAGGAGATCTTGCTCCACTCCTGCTCCAGGGCGGCAAGCGCCTGAAGCTCGTTGGCGTCCATGCCGTAAATGCCCTGCCCGCCCATGCGCTGGTTGACCTGCTCCTTGAACTGCTGCTGATACTGGTCGAGGGTCTGGCGGTAGGTCTTGAGGAGATGCTCTATCTGGGGCACCACCTGGCCGGCCATGCTCCCCCTGATCTCCATGACGCCCTTCAATGCCCTGTTGATGGAATCCCACTGGCTCTCATCCCTTGGAAGCATAATGTTTCTGAGCAGCACGTCCATTACACCGTCAAGCACCGCCTTGACATCCGCTCCCTCCAGTTTGGAAACAGCATCCTGAAGGCTGTCTGTTCTGCCCTGAACATAGGCGGCTGCGATCTTTTTCCCTTCGTCATTCCACTTCTGCCAGGCCAACTCTTCCTTGCTGATGCTGCCAAGTTTGTCGGCCTTTTCCAGTGCAAT
>JALVQQ010000300.1:7915-8403 GCA_027025395.1 Deltaproteobacteria bacterium
TCATTCGGCTGCGGCACGCGCGCGGCAGCATGACCAGCAAGGCGCTGGCGGCAAGGGGGAGATATCCGGCCGGAACGCCGTATTCACCCCGCGCATGATCAGATATTTTACAATAACCATGCAGAACCCTTTAATCAAGGGCCGCAACCATGTTGTGGCTGCAATTAACTGATTTCAGAAAAGTTTTGTCCATGGTGCCATAAAACTGCCATGCTTTTTTTTGCATCTGTGCGGACATGGGCCATGAACGGTGCGAGGTACAGTCATGAACAAACAGCCGGAATGGATGGAAGCCATGCTTTCACCTTCCATTTACAGGGCCTTTTCTGGCGGAACAGCTGACAAGGTGAAATTGATACAGACCCACATTTCCTGGGTTTTTATTGCAGGGGACAGGGTCTTTAAAATAAAAAAACCTGTTGATTTCGGTTTTCTTGATTTTTCAACCCTGGAGAGGAGAAAGGAGTTCTGCGAGGCTGAACTGAGGC
>JALVQQ010000301.1 GCA_027025395.1 Deltaproteobacteria bacterium
TCTTGTTTGTCCATGAAAAACAAAGATTTAACCAGGGCCAAAATACAGAATCCCCGGATACTCACTCATTAAACCTGTCCGGTAATGCCTCAACATAGCAGCCATGCCGATTCCACCACGGCCGCCAAACGGCATGCCACACCGTAACATGAACCCGGGGCGCACGGTACATGAAAAAAGCATTCCGGTATTAAAATTGCCTTGAGGAATTAAATCAAGGGAGAATCAAAATATAAAAATTTACATTTTATCATCAAGTTACCATGTACTTTGTGGCAATGCGCCACTCCGTCCCGGCCTGTTTCCCGCAACTGTACGATTCAATCGCAAGAAACAAACATCAATTTTGCAAAAAACCAAAAATTATCTACAACATTACAAAGCTTCTCTAAAACGAGTCGGTATTTTTTAAAAAAATAATAAAAAAATTTTTAACAAGGAGGAATTTTGTTCATGACCAAGTACAATGCTGCAGCACAAATTCACATCAGCAAGTTTTTGCAGAGCCCCTTGAACATAAAACTTGCACGGGTGGTACCCGTAGCCGTTTTGCGGCTGCATATATGCCTGCTTGGCATAATATTCTACGCATCAAGGCCGGTTAAGATAAAAAAAATAGTAAAGGCGACAAAACTTGCCTTTTTCAAAGGATCATCAAAGTTACGCAACAAATTATATGCTGCAAAAATAATGCTCGGCATTTTCGAGCATTACCTCGAAAAACTGCTAATGGCCTACCGCCCCTTCTCCACCATGAGGCGTTTTCTTCAGAAAAATGTAATATGTCGCCATAAACATCTGCTTGACAGCGCCGTATCACAAGGCAAAGGCGGCATTATTGTCACTGGCCATTTTGGAGCTGTTGAGTATCTGCCCCTCACCCTAGCCCTGAACGGTTACAAGGTTGCCATGGTGGTAAGATTCAAGACGGCAAGGCTTAGAGAGGAGCTTATGAAACGCGCGGCCCTTTCAGACGTGGTTCTTATCGACGCCGACCAGCCCAGGGTTGCCATGAGGGCCATTGAGGCGATACGAAATGGCAGGTTCCTTATTACGGAATGTGACGAATTCTCGGAATGGAGGGGACATAAGACCAGAAAAGTCCCGATTTTCGGCTTCCCGGTTGCAAGGGACCGCACACTGGACTTTTTCTACAGGAAAGCCGGGGTGCCGGTGTTCCTGACCCTTGTAAAACGCTGCAAGAAGGGCTTTGAACTCTATATTGAAAAACTTGCCTCCGGCTCTGAAGCCGTTTCGGTTTCCGAACTTGCATGGCTTAGTCTTGAAAAACAGATAAAACTTGCGCCGGAACAGTGGTACCAGTGGCCGGACGCCATTACCCTGCTGGAAGGATTTATAGAAAAAGGCGAAAAGGATGATGAAAAGAAATACCCGATTCCGGATCTACCAACTTCAGATACCGTTCTGTCTGCCGGTTAATCATAATCTGGCCAAACGCAAAAAAACCGAGGCTGTTCTGGTAACTGCTGCCTGGCAGGATGGCCTGACAGGTCTTGGAGAAGGAACCCCCCGCCGGTATGTGACAGGAGAAGACCTTGACTCATGTCTCGAGGCGGCGCGGGAAATGGCAGGCATGTTGGCGGGTGCCGACCTGCATGATACCGGGGCGGCACTTGAAGTGCTTGATGAGTGCTCAGGTACAGCCACGGCACAGGAGAACCCCTCTGCATACTGTGCCGTGGAGCTTGCTTTCCTTGACCTGCATGCCCGTATCAAATCACTGCCACTCTGGAAAATATTGGGGCAAAAATCAAGAGACAGTTTCACCTACTCAGGCGTTATACCAATGCTTGGGGAAACGGCGCTTGCAAGGCTTCTGGCCTCAATAAAAAAACTGGAGATCAAGGATGTAAAAATAAAAATCGATGAATTGCATTCGGGAATAGAATACACGAGACGGATTGCCTCATCGCTGGGAAACGACACGGCCATACGCCTGGATGCCAACGGTGCCTTTTCAGCCCAAGAGGCCATAACCCTTGTATCCCGGCTGAAATCACTGGGAATTGATATCCGCGCTTTTGAACAGCCTGTGCCGGCATCTGATCTTGCAGGGCTCAGCCGGATCATCAGGGAGACGGAAGTGCAGGTCATAGTGGATGAGTCCTTCAGAAACCGTGAAGAGATGGAGGCGCTTGTCAGGCAAAACCCGGGCATCGGCTTTAACATCAGGATCTCCAAGTGCGGAGGAATACGCAATGCCCTTTCCCTTTACCGCCTGGCCAGGCAGGAAGGCGCATTGTGCCAGATAGGTTGTCATGTTGGAGAAACAGGCGTTTTGGCCGCTGCCACAAGGCATCTTGCCGCAATTTGTGAGGATATAGCTTTTCTGGAGGGATCGTATTCAGGCCATGTACTGGAGGAAGATATCACAAGGGAATCGGTCACCTTTGGAAAAGGCGGCAAAGCGGCCCTGCTCCCGGGCCCGGGCACGGGGGTATCGCTGGAATGGGAAAAAGTGTCCAGATGGGGCCGCCTGGTGCACGAAGCCTGATGGCTCCGGGTGTCAGGAGCAGCGGTTTCAGGCAGGCTGGAAAAAGAGCACGGAGAACCGGGCAAGCGGCATGTTTTCAGTCAAATCCATCCATGTTCCCGCATCTGCCAGCCGGACAGCGAGAGCGCAAGGCTGATTGGGGCCTGGCGTGCGTCCCGCGCCTCACACGTCCGCCGGGGCATTGGATTCGGCAGCCCGGCAAAGATGCCGCTGGGCCGCCGCA
>JALVQQ010000302.1:0-7950 GCA_027025395.1 Deltaproteobacteria bacterium
CGCAAGGGAGCCGAAGTGCTTTCTGGTTGAGCGCGCCCTCTCCTTGCAGTCCTGCCTCGGAGTGCCGAAGCTGAAGAGCATTTCAAGGATTTCATCATCGGTAAACGCGTCAAGGCCATACTCCATAAAGCGCTCCCGCATTCGCTGGCGGTGGCCGGCGCCCTTTTTCTGCCAATCTGTTTTTTCCATGAATCATGCCTGGATCTTCTGTCCGGGCAATTTATTTCTCCTGATCCCTTATCAGGCCATTGGCCTTGCCGATGCGGTAAACAAGATTCATAAAGGGCCGGGGTAGCGGCACGCTTCGTTCTTCAATCAGTATGCCGTACTCCCTGGCCTTTTTGAGTATTGTTCCACTTCCGTCTTCCAGTCCCTCCTGGTGGTCACATAAAAACTGGACCCTGAGGGCGTCTGTAAGGGGGATTCTCATAGACTCCATCTCTTCCGGCACACTTTTGAGGATCGACTCTATCCGTTCCCTGTTTGCCTCGGCAAATTGGACGAAACGGCCGTCAGGGTTAGGCGTGCCGAAAAATTCATTTATTACGGCTCCGGCCAGCAGGCTCCCGTATCCCCGGTCTTCTTCCGGAAAATTTTTGTCAGCATAGTCCCTGACCTTCATGAAGAAGAGCATCTTCACAATCTCCACGCCTTCCCTCAGGGCCGGAATGAACTCTCTTTCAACTTTGTCCGCCATGAAAAAATCCTTGAAAAAATTTCTGCCGCCGGGGGACAATCAAATCCGCAGCCTGATTCAACCAGACAGCCAGTTTGGTTTTGCATCCCCCTTTCTTTGGAGTAGTTTATAAACAGTGATCATCGCTTTTACAATATCTGTATTTGCCATGTATGAAGAGGCAAGGTTATGCGGCTTGACCTGAGCCTTCCTTGCCCCATGCAGAGGGAATTCATGCGAATTTCCGGCGGAAGTTTTCGGTTTTTTGACAAGTAGCCTGAATGTTTTCAGAAATTGCCTTTTCCATATCAATAATAATTATCATTTCCCTTGCAAGCGGGGCGGCAGGCGCAATGCTGACCGAACGGCTTGCACTGAAAATCGGCATGCTTGATACGCCGGTAGGGCGCAGTTCTCACTCGGTACCCACTCCCAAGGGCGGAGGAGTCGGAATCCTGGCTGCGTTCGGGCTGGCTTCTCTTGCTGCCAATGCGCCATTATATTTCTGGGCGCCGGCTATGGTGGTCTCTCTGGTAAGCTATGCCGGGGACAGGTGGGAGCTTGCGCCGGCTGCCAGGCTCTTTGTGCAAATTGCGGCGGCACTGTGTGTTGTTCTGGGATACCAGCATGAGGGGGGCGTTTTGTTTGACTTCTGCAGCGGCACTGTTACATGCGTTGCGGTGTGCATGGCCGCAGCCGCGGTTTTCGTGGCTGGCACAGCCAATTTTTACAACTTTATGGACGGAATAAACGGTATTGCTGCCCTAACCGCAATCAATGCCTTTCTTCTGCTTGGCTTGTGGAGCCACGCATATCACGGGCCTGGGTGGGTATTGCCGCTGTGCATCGCCATTGCCGCCTCGTGCGCCGGGTTCCTTCCGTTTAACTTCCCATCAGCCAGGGTCTTCATGGGTGATGTGGGAAGTATTCTGCTGGGGTTTCTGTTCGGGGCCCTTGTGCTGATTCTGTCTGAAAACATTACGGAGGCAATGGTGTTGTCCAGCTTTATTTTCCCCTTTTATTCAGATGAACTTGTAACCATGTGTCAGCGTCTCCGCATGGGAGAGAGGCTTACCGAGCCTCACAGGCGGCATCTTTACCAGGTGGTGGCAAATGAGGGAGGGGTTGCCCACTGGAAAGTCACAGCGGGATATGTTTTGTTCCAGTTGGCTGCCGGCCTTTCCTGCTGGGCGGCGTGGAGGGGTTTGTCGGGCCTTGCGGCCTGGCTTCTGTTTATTATATGGTTTTTTCTCTTTGCGGTGGTTGACAACAGGGTAAAGGCGGCGTTTTTACACCAGGCAAATGAATAACAGACAGAAAAAATGGCTTTTAAAATTCAGAACGTGGATCGGGGGACGGTTCCTTTCGCTGCTGAGTGACCTGCTGGTGCTGGCGGGCTCCTGGCTTGGCGCGTTCTGGCTGAGGTACAATCTGGAGGTGCCTCCTGAAATCCATGGCCCCATGTTTGTTTCTCTTGCATTTGCCGTGGGTATTCAGTTTGCAGCCCTGCTTTTTTTCCGTATTCACAGGATTACTGCCCGTTTTGTCTCAATGGAGGATATCTTCAAGATAGCCCGGATGTCCGCGGTGGGGGTATTCTTTACGGTTGCCGTGCTTTTTGCCTGGAACCGCCTTGAGGGCGTGCCGCGTTCGGTTCCGCTCATAGACCTTCTTCTCATTATAGCAGGCCTTGGCGGCACGCGGCTTCTTTACCGCATGTTTCGCCAGGGGTTTATTCCGCGCAAGACAGGAAGACGTACGCTTATCGTAGGTGCAGGGAGCGCGGGTGAACAGTTTCTCCGGGCCCTGAAAAGTGCTGACGGCGAATATAACCCCGTTGGGTTTCTTGATGACAGCCGCGGCAAGGCTGGCAATGAGATTGCCGGTGTGCGGGTGCTGGGGAGGCTGAGGGATCTTCCTGTGGTGGCTGCGCGGTATGAGGTGGAGCTTGCGGTGCTTGCCATACCGTCCGCAAGCCGCAAACTGGTCCGGAGGTTTGTAGAGATTTGCACAGAGGCGGGTGTGGCCTACAAGACCCTGCCGTCAACAGAAGACCTGCTCTCCGGGCAGGCGGGCGTGCGCGCCGTCCGGGATGTAACCATCGAGGATCTTCTTGGCCGGGAACCGGTCCGTCTTGACTGGGATCTTGTAGGAAAGGAGTTTTCCGGTAAAAGGGTGCTGGTCACAGGCGCCGGGGGCAGCATTGGTTCGGAGCTGTGCCGTCAGCTTGCAAAGCTCTCTCCTGAATCATTGATCCTGCTGGAAAACAGTGAATTCGCACTCTATTCCATAGAAATGGAGCTTCGTGAGCAGGGAAGCGGGGACGCCCTGTTGCCTGTGCTGTGCGACATCAGGGACTCCCGCATGGTAAACCGCATCTTCAGGGAGCAAAGACCGGAAATTGTTTTTCATGCCGCGGCATACAAGCATGTTCCCATGGTGGAGCGTAATCCCCAGGCCGGCATAAAGACCAATGTATTTGGAACCTGCAACCTGGCGCAGGCCGCAATTGAATCAGGTGTTTCCAAATTCGTTATGATTTCCACTGACAAGGCGGTTAATCCCGCCAACATCATGGGCTGCACCAAGCGCATAGCCGAGATCTACTGCCAGAGTCTAAACCGGAAGAGCCGGGATACGGTTTTTGTTACAACCAGGTTTGGCAATGTGCTGGGCTCCTCGGGCTCGGTAGTGCCGCTGTTTCAGAGACAGATAAGGGCAGGCGGGCCGGTCACCGTGACCGATCCGGAAATCGAGCGTTTCTTCATGACCATATCCGAGGCGTGCCAGCTTGTTCTCCAGGCCGCCGCCATGAGCAAGGGAGGGGAGATTTTTGTCCTTGACATGGGCGAGCCGGTCAAGATAGCTCATCTGGCAAGGCATCTCATAAGGCTTAGCGGTTATGAACCTGGCCGGGACATTGATATAGTTTATACCGGGTTGAGGCCGGGTGAAAAGCTGTACGAGGAGCTGTTTCTTGAATCGGAAGAGCTGCGGGAAACCGGGCACGGCAAAATAAAGCGGTCAGTAAGCAGGCCCGCAGCCTGGTCGGAGCTTCAGGAAAAACTGAAACGCCTGAACAGGGCATGCAAAAACGGTGATCTCCGTGAGATAAGGCGGTGCATCTCGGACATGGTGCCAGAGTACCGGCCGCAAGAAAGCCCGGATGGGCACGGCAGCTCCGGGAACGATTAACCCCGAAAGATGTTTATTTAAAGGGCGTTTTCCATGACATATCTCTTTACCTCCTCCACATCCGCAGGCAGTGTCTGACATCTTGAAGGCAGGTTTTCAAGGTTTTTCATGGATTCCGGGCGTTCAGGCTCCCTGCCAATAGCCTTTCGAACCGCGGCAGGAAATTTGGCGGGGTGAGCCGTGGCAAGGCAGACCACGGGCTGATCATCCAGGTTCTGTGCGAGCCTTTCCGCAGCCGCAACTCCAACTGCCGTGTGCGGATCAAGTACATATCCGGTGCTCTTGTAGCATTCCCTTATGGTATTCAGGGTCTGGTCCTGATCAATGGATGCGGAGGCAAAATCCTTGCGCACCTGCTGGCGTTCTTCCTTTGAAAAAACTATTTCTCCGGAGTTCTGGAATTCGTTCATGGCATGCCTCACCCTGCCGGCGTCCATGTTGTAGAGATAGTAGAGGTAACGCTCGAAGTTGCTGGCTATCTGTATGTCCATGGAGGGGCTTATGGTGGAGACAACGGCGCCTCTGGCATAGCGGCCCTCAAGGACAAATCTGGTCAGGATGTTATTTTCGTTTGTGGCCAGCATGAGTCTGCCTATTGCAGGCCGGATCAGTTGTTTCGCCACATAACCTGCGAAAATGTCGCCGAAATTGCCGGTGGGTACCGAGAAGTGGACGTGTTCAGCCCCCCTGTCCCTGACCAGCTGAAGGGTGGCGTAAACATAGTACACCACCTGGGCCAGGACCCTGGACCAGTTTATGGAGTTTATTGAACCAAGACGGTATTCTGACTTGAAATCCAGGTCGTTGAAAATCTCCTTTACTATGGCCTGGCAGTCGTCAAATGTGCCCTCAACCGCAATGTTGAACACGTTTTTGTCCGGTACCGTGGTCATTTGCAGGGCCTGGACCGGGCTTACCCTGCCCTTCGGGTGAAGTATAAAGATGTTTATGTTTTCCTTTCCCTTTACGCCGTAAATTGCAGCGCTTCCGGTGTCGCCGGAGGTGGCGCCGAGGATGTTCATGGTCTCGCCACGCTCTTCCAGCAGCCACGAGAAGAGATTGCCAAGAAACTGCAGCGCAACATCCTTGAAGGCATAGGTGGGGCCATGAAACAGCTCGAGTATGTACTGCTGTCCCGTGAAGACAAGGGGCGTGACTTCCCTTGTGTCAAAGGAGGAGTACGCCTTTTTTACAAGGCCGTCCAGCACAGGGCCCGGGAGATCATTGGCAAAAAGGGTCATGATCTCCAGGCAGAGTGCCTGGTAGTCCAGTCCCTTCCATGTTTCGATTGTTGCCCTGTCCACTGAAGGAAGGGGATTGGGCAGAAGCAGGCCTCCATCATCGGCAAGGCCCATCATTACCGCATCCTTGAATGAAACCGGGGATATCTGTCCCCTGGTGCTTATATATTCCATTTGTCTAACCGTGATGATGGTGGCCGTGGTGTGAATGATGTTCGTGGGGTGATTTCACGGGCCCGCCGGCAATGGCCATTGCCTTTTCCAGGGCATCGGTCACCTCGGCGCAGGCAGAGACTGCCCTTGTGAGTTCAGCAACTATCTTTTCCGACTCCGGGCCGCCGGCCGACCTGATCTTTTCCGCCCAGGAGGCAAACTCGCTGCCGTGTTCCCGGTTGTGGGTTATCCAGTGCGGCAACAGGACACGAAGTTTTTCCTTGTCATCCATTATTGATTTCCTCCATGTTATGCTCAATTATTCTCCGGAGAGCGGCTCAAGAACAACCCTGTGCTTGAGAAGATCAATGGTGGCGATCCTGGCGGGAACAACCCGGGGGGCCTCAAAAAAACCCTGGATTTTTACGCCTTCGGCAACGGGTTCCACAAGAATCACGTCCTTAAGTATCTCCTCTTCCTCCCCATTTCTTCGCATGTAGACGGTTGACTGGCACATGGCGTTTTCTCCTTGGTCAAATTTTATGGTTGACTGAACTTTTCAATTTTTTGGCAACCCCCATCCGGATCAGACATTGAAGGGAGAGCCATCGCCGCGTCATGCGCCGGCGCCAGCTTCAACAACGGCCCTTACCGCATCAAGGTCCTCCACGGTGTCAACATCAGGGGGGGAGGTTTCCACAATGGCGACCCCTATGCTGAATCCGTTTTCAAGGGCTCGAAGCTGTTCGAGTTTTTCAATGCTTTCGAGCCACGAAACCGGCAGTGATACAAACTCCTGAAGAAATGCATTCCTGTACGCGTAAATGCCGATATGCCTGAGCATTCCAGGCCCGGCCCGCCGGTTTTTCATCTCCCCATCCCGGTCGAACGGGATGGGGGCCCTGGAGAAGTACAGCGCCCTGGATTTTGAATCGAGCACCACCTTTACCCTGTTGGGATTTGCCGCCCCGCCCTCTTCAAGAGGACACGCAGCGGTGGCCATCTGGATCGCCGCATCTGTTTCGAGAAGTTCCATCATGCGGCGCACCGGCCCGGCCGTAATGAGGGGCTGGTCTCCCTGGATATTCACCACCAGGGTATCAGGGCCGAGTTTCATGCGCCTGGCCGCCTCTGCCACCCGGTCGGTGCCGGATTCGTGGGCGGCCTCCGTAACCAATACCTCTCCCCCCGCCCGTCTTATGCAGTCTGCTATGCGGCTGTCATCCGTGGCAACGGCCACGGCGCTGATGCCGGGTATTTGTGATACCCGGCGGTAAACATGGATTATCATCGGCTCCTGACCAATGGCAAGCAGGGGTTTTCCAGGCAGGCGTGATGAGCCGTATCGGGCAGGTATTATTGCAACGGCTGAAGGCATGGCGAATGGCCCGTCAATCTTTGAGAACCAGGAAGACGCAGTATTCAGCGCACATGGTGCACGCCCCGCCGCCAGAGCGTTCCTGGCGAACCCGTGCAGAATGCTCCGGATCAATGGAAAGCTCTATCTGCCTGTCCCAGTCAAGGGCCTTTCGCGCAATGGAAATTTCCTCATCCCACTTGTCGGCGCCTGGCAGTCCCTTGGCTATATCAGCCGCATGGGCGGCTATCCGCGCTGCAATAACCCCCTGGTGGACATCATCCGCCTTGGGCAGTCCGAGGTGTTCGGACGGAGTGACATAACAGATAAAGTCAGCACCGGCCATGCCTGCATGTGCCGCCCCGATAGCGCTGGTGATATGGTCATATCCAGGCGCCACGTCGGTTACAATGGGACCAAGCAGGTAAAGCGGCGCGTTATGCGTAAGTTTCTTTATCCTTTTGACCGATTTTTCAACAAGGTGCAGGGGCACATGGCCCGGCCCTTCAATCATTGCCATAACACCGCGCTTGAAGGCCCTTTCCTGGAGTTCTCCAAGTATTTCCTGCTCTCCCACCTCGAAAAAGTCAGATGCATCTTTTATTGCGCCGGGACGCATTCCGTCTCCAAGGCTCAGGACGCAGTCGTATTTTTCCGCAAGGTCAAGCAGCCTGTCATACTGTTCATACAGGGGATTTTCCTTGCCAGTATCCCTGATGTATGCAGCGGTAATGGCTCCGCCACGCGAGACGATTCCTTCAAGCCTGGCATCAGTGGAAAAACGGTCAACCAGTTTTTTTACCACGCCGGCATGAACTGTAACAAAGTCCACGCCCTGGGCCATCTGCCGGTCAAGGACCTCAAAGAACTCCTCATCATCCAGCTTGACCACTGCGCCGCGTCTCAGCCTTGCAAGGGTTGCCGCTTCATATACAGGGACGGTTCCAACCGGAACGGTACACTCGGAAAGCATCATCTCCCTTATTTCAACAATGTTGTCCGCAAGGGAGAGGTCCATGACCGCGTCGGCCCGGGCCTTCAGGGCCGCAGCAAGTTTTTCGCGCTCCTCCGTGATGGATGAACAGAGAGTGCTTGCCCCTATGTTGGCGTTTACCTTGGTGGTTACTCCCTTTCCAACTACCATGGTGCCGCGTCCTGTACGGTAGCCAAGCACCACGGCCTCGCCGGAAAGGATATTTTTTTTGAGCTCTTCCAGGTCAATCTTTTCTTTTTCAGCCAACTTGCGCAGACCCTCGGGGGTTTTGCCCTCCCGGAGTTCCTGAAGCAGTGTCATGTTCACGGTGTTTCCTCCATGTTCAGCCCTGTGC
>JALVQQ010000302.1:7960-8324 GCA_027025395.1 Deltaproteobacteria bacterium
CCTCCAAGTTAGCCCCGTGCGTCCAATATGACGCCAGGGCGCATAACGAAAAAACCGCCCGTTCAGGGGCGGTATCTGCATTTATTGCCGTGTATATGCAAACATCGTTTCCCTGCGCTGGCATTATCCAGTTCAGGTCATTAAGGGTCACCGCAGGTGCCATTATAATGGCGGAAGCAGTATCTCAGCCCGGTCCTCCAGGCTCCCCTAACGATTTTGTAGGGACAGGAATGATAATATTTCAGCTTTTATCAGTCAATACGGTGGCCTTTTCAATAATAACAGGCTCTACAGGCACGTCCCGGTGGAAGCCTTTGGCGCCTGTCTTTACTGCGCCTATTTTTTCCACCACATCCATTCCCTT
>JALVQQ010000303.1:0-605 GCA_027025395.1 Deltaproteobacteria bacterium
TGTATCTATTATACAATATTCAGTAACTATTGACAATAGTTGGTATCAATTATATTGATTGAGCTTTTGGGTTAGGCAAAAAGTTTCTCAGAGGTCTCATTAGGTAAAACCGTGTTTGCCCTTGTCTGGCGCACAAACCAAAAAGTCCGCGAAAAGCGGACTTTTTGGAGAACAATAGGATAATTTTGTAAAATTCATGCGGCACTTTCGGCAAGCCTGCTTCCGGCCTTGCATTTGACAACTTTTTTTGCCGGGATCGCGATTTTTTTACCTGTCTTGGGGTGACGACAGGTACGCGCCTTGCGCTCGGACACGAAAAATGTCCCGAATCCCACCAGGGTAACCTTGTCTCCTGCCCCCATGGCCTCCTCAACAGCCTCGATAAAGCCATTCAGGGCCTTTTCTGCCGCACTCTTTTTAATTCCTGCTGCTTTGGCCATGTGATCTACCAGCTGTCCCTTGTTCATGAATACCTCCATTAGATAATAATTTTTTGATTAACTCCCAATTGAAAAGTTTTTTTGTATTTTAAGACTGAGTCCACTGTATTGGTCAACTATTTTTTTTATTTTTGATTCTTGTTTTTCATTTTTTTCAGAGTTTTT
>JALVQQ010000303.1:615-8300 GCA_027025395.1 Deltaproteobacteria bacterium
TGCAACCCTGGTGGCCATGCAGGAACGGCTTGAATGTTTCCAAGTATATATTGATTTTTTTAAGCTTATATGTCGTATATCCTGCTTGTCAAGAAGAAAATCCGCAAGAGGCGTCAGAACTCCAAGTTCAGAAACGGCCCTGGCCCCGGGTCGGTCCTTATGCAAGTCATCAAGCTGGGTCCCGTCCATCAGGCAAGATATATTCTTTTTACGGCATTCCTTCAGAATCAGGGAATACATTCTGAACTTGCAGTAGTAACAGCGTAGCGAATCATTCCTGACTATCTCGGGATAGATGAGAGGCTCCCAGTCCAGGGGAATGAAATTGATGCCGGGTGTGCCGGACATATTTGAAACTACCGCTATGTCAAGGGGATGGTTCAGAATGGACTGAAGCGTAAAGGCATACACCTCCCCGCTGACCGCTTCAGCCGCGGCGTCAAGAAGCAGCATGCTGTCCATGCCGCCGGAAAAAGCTACTGCCACTGGCCCCTTCAGGCCTGAAAGAAAGTTGCACAGGGCCTTATACTTCTGCTGACCCGGCAACCTCCGGTGCTTCGCATATCCATTCCTTCCAACCAGATCGGCCCTAGCAGTTATGCTGTTTGGGTGTGAATTCAAAGGTGCCTGTTGGCGCGAAATCGCATTTGCTCAAGGTCAAAAAATAACCGGGACTGGGCTTTAAACAGCATGACCTGTTGTTTACTCTGCACCTTCCGTACCGGTTGAAGGGCCGGGCAAAAGCTCCTGGGGCTCTCCAAGAAGGAACCTCCCCTCTTGTATCCATCCCTTCAGGATATTGGCTATTTCCCTGGCCCGAACATAACTTGAAAGTGGAGCGGTTTTAACCTTGACGCCGTCAAGCTCTATAAACCCGCTTCTCAACTGGGCATAGGTCACCTCCGCAAGACTTTCCCCCTTTCCACTCGGATATGCCGCTCCGTAATCCACCACCTGGGTCACTATTTCTTCATCAGATACCCCGGTGCGCCTTGCGATATCCTCATTAAGCACCGGAATAGGCACACCTATCCCAACGGCCAGGGAACATCCGTAACCCAAAAGGCTGACACCTGCAAGAAATCTCGGGGTCATCTGTTTCATGTCGCCGGTCACCATGATGGTTCCGGCAGGCTTTCTGGGTATGCCAAGTTCTGTACGGGGCACATCCGGATTGTGCTGGGTACCGTGGCAGACCACATAACCGGTGGTCCCGCCAAGGAAGATACGTGTCCCGGTGCCTATGGTTTCATATAGGGGATCATTAAAAAGCGGGCTTAACTGGCCCGATGTACAGTAGTTTGCATTTCCTGCATTGGGCTTCAGGGTCCCCATATAGGTATAGACCGTCTTCTTGGTAAGATTAACAGCGCAATTATAGTTCTGGTATGCATTTCGGGGATTGCAGAGCCTGGCATAGGGAAGATCGGCAAGCCTAATCTGTTTCTCAAGATTTTTTTTGGGGTAACAGTGCGTTCCATAAGATTCAGCCCGGAGCCTTACACTCTTTCCCGAAACCAGGTCATGTATTACATGGCCTCCGCCATATAAAAATTCACCAGGATAAATGACGTTGAGAGGATCTCCCTCCACTGGCTCGGTAGCGCCAATATAAAGATCCACCGCGGCGATACCACCGTAACAGGGAACACCATTGAGCCAGATACGCGCAGCCCTGATACCAGGCACACTATGACCGAAATTTATAAATGCGCCTGATGAACACATAGGGGAGAAAGTGCCCGTGGTTACAACATCCACTGTACGGGCAGCCCCTGCGGCCCCTTTTTTTCTGACAACACCGATCATCTCCTCGGCTGTAACAACTACAGCCTTGCCTGACCGGATCTTTTCATTAATTTCCTGAAATGTCTTGTTGACCTGATAATTAGGCATGAAATTTTACCAGACTCCTTTTTGTTGAAATACCATAGGTCCTTTACAAAAAATGAATTTCCAGTCTAATCCAGCACTGACACAATTTTGTGCCCCATATCCTCGACGGCCTTTACAATCTGGGTGATATCACCCTTTTCAAGTCTTATGTGATGCACCTTTTTCCTGGAACCGTGCCCATCCACTCCGACACTTACGATTTTTCCTCCGAGTTCCCTGATGACACGCATTACATCGTCAATGTTTCCAATTTTTTCATCTATGGCCACATCAATTCTTGAACTGTCCTCAAGCAAACCGAGAAACCCTATGAAGGCACCCAGTATATCGGTAATGGTGATTATCCCCACAAGCCTGCGCTTGTCCATAACGGGAAGCCCCCCGATCTTGTACTGATGTATCAACCTCGCCGCTGAATCAATGCTGGCATTTGGATCAATCGTTATCGGATTGACAATCATCACATCGGCCATTGTCAGATCGTCAACCATGGCAGGAAAAAAATACTGTCTCAGATTGCTCTCGGTTACAAGCCCTTCCATGACATCTCCCTCAACAACCGGAATGTGCCTTATGGAATGCCTGTGCATCAGCTCTACCGCGTCACGTATTGACGCCCCCGGGCCAATAGTAATCACATCTGTAACCATCCAGTTTTTTACCTTCATCGCACTAACTCCCCCTCCACGGCTTTTTCATGTCGCACCACTCATGGGGTGCTCCCCCTCATGAAAAGTAAACGCGCAAGACCGGTGCGGTTTCAGAAAAAATACGGGCACTCAAACAGGACGATACTATCCGGCCTGCAGAAAGCACTTTTTCCCCGGACAGCCCGGGTGCTGCTGACTGTTGAAAAACAGCAGGAAAGTATCGGTTCGGCCTGTAATAAATGGCCAATTGCGAAACAAGAGGCAAAAATGCTCCAAACACGCTCCGCGCCGGCGCTTTCGCACTATTTATATGTTATAGTCAGGTAGGTTGCAAGCTTGATACGGCACGCGGCAAAAGGGAGAAGGTCCTGGCGGGCGGGCATGAAGGATGTTCTCCGTAACTCCTGTGCCCCGCCCTAGGTGAAGGCATGTGCCAGACCTGCAAAAATACATTTCAAGAATTGGTTATCTATAATTCATAAAGTTGTTCATCAACTTTGGGTTTGAGATATTTTTTCTTCAGATCCTTGATGCCCTTACCCTTTGAGCCCATAATGTTTTTGAATATATCCTCATCATCAAGGATATCACCCATGTCCTGCTCTATCTGTTCCGGATCTTCCCCTGCCTCCATGCGGCTGATGGCCTCCTCCATGGGCCCCTCAATGTTTATGCCAGTAGCGGACATAAGCTTGCGCATGAGCTGTGCCGCCTGTCTCGGATCCTCTTCATCAATATTTTCCACTTCAGAGGCCATTGACATCATTGCCTGTTCCAGTTTTCCCCCATCAATATCAGGCATGATATCATCCTCTTCCTTTCTGTTTCTGGAAATGGCAAAAATGGATACCTGCCGTTCAAGTTCCCGCCTGCCGCATCTCGGGCAGTCAGGTCTTTTGTCAGTGTCAATGCGGCGGGATAGAAAATTGAATATCATATGACAGTCAGGACAGTAAAATTCGTAAACCGGCATGATGTTTAAACCTCTTTTTAACCTGCTATTCCAATAACACATGTGACCGAAGTAACGGTCACGGCCAAGTGGAGGCCGGGCCTTCCCAATTGGCTCGGCCCGGCTTGGCACAATCCGTAAAAAACTAAGTTCTATCTCCGTTGGTGTCCAGTCTCTGCTAGCATGGCCTTGCCATGAAACATGCCAAACCAGGACCCTGGCAGACTTCGGCATGGATCAGCTTCAACTGCTCCTTGCAAGAGATGCCGCCTTTTCCAGGATTGCCCGCTCATCAATGGTAAGGAGCTTCCTGTCAATCATGAGAAACCGGCCATTAACCATAACGTCCTGAACGTCACCGGGGCCTGCCGCATAAACAATCTGGGAGACAGGATTGAAACAGGGACGCATGTGTACGGCGTCAAGATCCACTATAACGATATCAGCCCTGCACCCTGGCTCAATACGGCCTATATCAGTCCTGCCAAGAGCATCCGCAGCCATGGATGTGCACATGGACAGCGCCTCGCCTGCTGATACGCATTCAGGATTTCCGGTAATGCCCTTGTGTATCTTGGCAACAGTGTCCATTTCACCGAGCATGTTAAGGTCATTATTACTTGCCGCCCCGTCTGTTCCCAGTGCCGTTGCGACTCCTGCCTCCAGCAGCGCCGGTACAGGCGCCACTCCAGAAGCAAGCTTCAGATTGCTTTCGGGGCAGTGCACAACGCTCACCCGCCTGTCAGCAAGCAACCTGATGTCCTTGGCGTCAGGTACAACGCAGTGTACCGCAACGAGCCTTTCATTTAACAGGCCAAGGGAGTCAAGATAGGCAACAGGCGACATGCCACCATGTTTTTTCCTTATCTCCCGATCTTCCCATACGGTTTCCGCCACATGCGTAACCACTCCCATTCCGGTTCGTAATGAAAGTTCCGCGCAGGCCTTCAGAAGTTCGGGGCTGCAGGTATAAGGAGTATGAGGATCAATGGTTATGGTCACCAGTTCATGGTCTTTCCACTTGCTGAACAGCCTTTCAGTCTCTTCAAGCGCCTGATAGCCATTTTTGAAGGCTGGAGAGGGAAAATCAAAGATCCCCTCCCCTGCCCAGATTCTCAGTCCGGCCCGAGCCGCCACGTCCACTATTCCTGTTTCAAAAAGGTACATGTCTGCAAAAGCAGTTGTGCCACACCTGATCATCTCGGCACAGGCAAGTTCAGCGCCCAGTGACACAAGCTCGGGCGTAAGATTTGCCTCGGCCGGGAATATATGCTCTTCAAGCCACGCCTTTAGGGGCAAATCGTCGGCAATCCCCCTGAACAGCACCATTGGGGCATGGGTATGTGCATTGACAAGTCCCGGCATGATGATACCGGACTGCCGGTAGTGTATATTGCCGCTGACGTAACGTGATGAAATTTCCTCCCATGTCCCTGAAGCGACTATCTCCCCTCCCCTTACGGCAACCGCGCCATCCCTGCACCAACCACTGTTATCATGGGCCGAAGGAGTGGATATCAGGAATTCACCCCTTAATATAATGTCAACGCTCTCCATCTTTCCTCCCGTTAATGGATATCAAGGTCAGGAACAGCAATCTGTAGGCCTGGGTATCAGCTTCCCAGTTCATTCAGAAAGGCGACCAGCAATTTTTCAAGTCTCCTTTCAGCCTTCCCTGCCTGCTCAATCACATCTTCAATCAGAATGGGCCTGAAATTGTCCGGATCATTTACATTGGCTATGATGGAAATCCCCATAAGCTCCATGCCGGCGTGTACCGCGGCAATTGCTTCGGGAACAAGCGACATGGCAACTGCATCAGCCCCTGCCATCCTCAAAAACCGGGTCTCGGCCGGAGTCTCGAGACTTGGGCCCGGAACAGCCACAAACACCCCCTCTTTTATATTTATGCCATTTTCCATTGCCACCTTCTTCATTACTGCAATAAGCCCGCGGCTCCATGCCCTGGACATATCGGGAAAGCGTTCTCCAAGGGAATCAATATTGGGGCCCCGCAGGGGATTTTCAGGAATAAAGTTGAGATGGTCCGTTATAAGCATTATATCGCCTGATTTGAAGGACAGGTTCAGCCCGCCCGCAGCATTACATCCCACAAGGCGTTTCACTCCGAGAGAGGCCATGACCTGTACGGGAAAAGCCAGCTGCCTTGTGGAATACCCTTCATAATAGTGAAAACGTCCCTGGAATAATGCCGCTACCTGGCCGCCTATTTTGCCCACAAGCAGTTTTCCTTCATGATCGGGGGCAGTTGAAACAGGGAAATCCGGTATATCACCGTATGGGGCCTCCCACAGCACATCCATTGCCGTGGCCACCCCTCCAAGACCCGTTCCCAGCATTATGCATGTTTCGGGTATGACATCAAAACCGGACTTCAAAAAACTGACCGTGTTTTCAATCTTCTCTTCCAGGTGTTTCATGCAACCATTCCACTCCGTACACAATGATTATTTGCTTTGCCAATTCACTTTTATTGTACTATCTGTCAGAAAAAACGTCTGTCAAAACATGGCATATCCGGCAGAATGTCGCAATAATTTTACCGTTAAAATAAGGAAAACTGCTTGTGGACAAAAACAGTTGCGCCGTATCTGTCTTCTTTAGGTTCACGGCAGTAGCACTGCCTGCCGGACATGGCACTTTTACTTGATCTTAATCCGGGACACCATGATATTTTTCAGCACCGCGCTGCAGGCCGAGGCCCGCCCGCTGATCCGGGAGCTGGGTCTTAAAAAGTACAGTACAGGAAACAGATTCAGGATCTATCATTCTGACGACTTCGCGCTTTGTGTAACAGGCACAGGCAAGATAAAAAGCGCAGTTTCCACAACATTCATGCTGACGCACTTCAGGGCAGGCCACGGTGATATAGTTATTAATGCCGGAATGTGCGGGGCCGTATCGGCTCAGGCAGAGTCTGGAACCGTTTTCCTGGCCGCCTGCATCAGGGATAATGGCACAGGCAAGTGGCATTATCCTGACATATTGATCAACCATCCCTTCAGGGAAGGAATACTCGAGACATTTTCCATGCCTGTATCAGACAGGCATGCACCTGACCGGCTTGCCGATATGGTGGACATGGAAGGGGCCGCTGTTTTTGAAGCCGCCTCGGCATTTGTGCCGCTTCATCATATATTTGTTCTGAAGGTTGTTCTTGACAATATTGAACCCGCCGGCCTTACTGGCCGGAATATTGAAGATACCATGAGTGAAGCAGCCTCCGGAATATGCCGTTTTGCGCTTGCTCTCAGGGATACCCCTGCAAATCCGTCTTGCAGTCCTTGTTCAGATATTACGAGATTTCTCAAAGCAACCCCGGGGGTTCAGTGTCTGAGCGTAACCATGAAAAGTGATCTTGAGGCCCTTCTCAAGTATGCCGTGCTTTCAAATAACAGACTTGCAATCGATTTGATTGGCAAGACAGCTGCCGCTCTTCAAAACATCTCATGCCGCAAGGATGCCAAAAAGCTCATATCAGATTTGAGAACCGCTTTATACTCGGTGCCTGTGCGGCCCCGGCGCCAATGAACCGCCCTGGCCCTGAAAAATAGCGGTTCCTTATAATGCGTTTGTTGACTTTGGCAACTCAGGCTCTATAATCGCTCAGCTGCTCGTTTCTATCGGGGCATGACAGTTTGTTTTCCCTGAAAATCGACTGCGCGCAGGTTTGAATGTTTCATCACAGGCCGTATTGCGTTGTGCCTGTCGGGATAGTGATAAATCCAAACAGTCAGGAGTTGTTATGTCAGATACTGCCACACGTTTGCTTGTTGCGGAAAGGTGCTGCCTGATAGTGATAGACCCGCAGGAAAAACTTATGAAGGTCATCCACAAGGCCGGGCAGGCCACAGAAAAAATGGCGCAACTGGTAAACTCTTTTCACGCCATGAACATACCGGTCATAACTACTACCCAGTATGTAAAGGGATTGGGCCCGCTGGTTCCTGAAATTGCAGGTATTACCGCTGACGATCCCACGGTTGACAAAATGGAATTCAATGCCATGCTCAACAGTGAATTGAATCAGGTTCTGGGCGGCCTGCCCAACAGGATTGATTCCCTGGTGCTTTGCGGGGTTGAGGCCCATATTTGTGTTTATCAGACTGCCGTGGGGGCGGTCAACGCCGGCTACAGGGTATGGATAGCCTCTGATGCGGTGTCAT
>JALVQQ010000304.1 GCA_027025395.1 Deltaproteobacteria bacterium
GTCTGTAACTCCCTTATATGACCAGTTGAAAAGCTCTATTTCGCACTCCTTCTCCTTGCCTGCCTCAAGCTTCACCACAAGGGGGGGATCATATTTCCTCAGTTTCATATTAAACGCCACTGGCAGGGCATCTGGCTCATAGACCTCAACTCCTTCCGGCACGCTCCCTCTTCCCAGAAGCATTTTTTCCGCCTCCGCAGCCTTTTCCGCCTTTACATGCGCGGCAAAAGGCGTTGGGCCATCGCCCTTTCCCCCGGCACGAACCACGATATCCACTGTTTCAGCCAGATACCTGACAAGCCTGTCATCAACAAGAAAATCGCCCCGCACAAGCAGCACGCTCGACCCGCCGGGGACTTCATCAAGCCGTTCGACCGGCTCGGCAACGCCATCAAGGATACGGCAGATTCTTTCAAAGGGAGTCAGCCCCCAGACCCTGAGCCTGCAATCACCCGCTTCATACAGATATATTTTCATCAAACACCTCAAGAGTTTAAAAATTCTGGCTGCATGCGCCACCAACGGCCTTGACAGCACAAGTCCGGTATAATTGAGTACGTCACACAGGCCGCAAGCCAGCCCGGGTACGGAAAGGGCAAACTAACACCAAATCACTCGATCCACAAATTTAAACTCATTAAAAGGCGGGGCCGGAATCCGGCATTGCCGCAATATGCATGAAGCACCACCAAATGGATAAACGATGTTCCCGCCATGCCGCTGCTGCCGGCAGTAATGTCCTTACCCTTGCCCATGTCTCTGATCCGCACCTGGCACGCCTTGAGGATGCCACCCCGGCCCAGCTGCTCAACAAGCGGATACTCGGTTATTTCAAGTGGCGGCTGCAAAGACACGGGAAGCACGACCCTTCAATCGCAGACGCACTTGTCAGGGATATTCACGAAACAGACCCATGTCATACAGTTATCACAGGAGACATTACCCACCTGGGGCTTCCGGCAGAATTCCGGAACGCAAGAAGATGGCTTGAAAGGCTGGGATGTGCTGAAAAAATATCTATAACGCCCGGAAATCATGACTCGTACGTCCGCACCCGCTTCAGCCAGACCTTTGCCCTGTGGCTGGAATACATGAAATCAGACCTGAACTTCATGGATGAATCGGCATGCGCCGGAGAGATTTCATCTCACCAGTCGCTGTTTCCCACAATCAGGCTTCTGGGAAGCACCGCGCTGATAGGACTTTCCTCTTCAACGCCCTCCCCCCTCCATGTGGCCACGGGCAAGATAGGAAATGAGCAGCTTGAAAGGCTTGAGAGACTGTTTCTCACACTTGAGGAGATGGAAAGGAAAAGAGGCAAACTCTTCAGGATTGTCTGCCTGCATCACCCGCCCCTGGAGGGTCTGGTCAGTCACCGTAAAAGGCTTGTTGACGGCGGAAAACTGATTCACATACTCAAGAAACATGGCTGCCATCTCATACTCCATGGACACGCCCACAGGCATACCGAAGCGGCGCTGGAGACATCCATTGCAAAAGCTCCAGTCATTGGCGCGCCATCAGCCACATCAACCGAGCCTGATGCGGCAAGGAGAAGCGCCTGGTTCCTGTATTGCATTCATGTTGAGGGCAAAAAACGGGACAGATTCAGTCTTGCCGTGAAAAAGAGAATGTATCACCTTGAAAAAAAAAGCTTTTCCTGGGCCGAAGAAGCTGATGCTGGAGGGCTGGAGCCGGCCTGTTGACAAAAAATGCCGCCTTGCAGCGGGCCGCTTCAGGAGCACTCCATGCGATCCCACCTGATGGCTGCGGCAAACCCCACGGCCGCGGCTGGCACTGCCGCCACAACAACAGGCGGAACGTCAAGCAATGTGCCTGTATGTACTACCAGCTCATGTGCAAAATAGAAAAAAAGACCGACAAATGACCCGACAACCACGCGGTAGCCGGCCCCCTTTTCCCGGACAGGCCCGAACACAAAGGTAAGCGCAAGAAACGCCATTGCAACCGTGGTAAAGGGACGCATGATTTTCTGCCAGAGGGCAAGGCTGTAATGGCGGGCATTTTGCCCGCTGTGGCGAAGCGCGTCAATATACCGCAGCAGTTCAGGGGTTGAAAGGGCATCCGGGGGCATGCTTAACGCGGCAACCTGCCTGCGGTTCATCAACCCCTGTATTACAGCCTCGGGCATATGTTTGGTAACCACCCTGCTGTCTGAAACGACCTTCTTTTTTACATCTCCGAGGACCCAGCGCCCGTTCCCTATCACTGCCCGCCTTGCCTGCATGAAACTCTTCAAGGCCGATGAATCATGTTCGAACTCATAGACCTCGACACCATAGGCCGCGCCCCCTTCAGCCGAATTCTCCACATGAACAATTGCATCCTTGACCCTGGCCCAGAAACCATGCCTGACAACCGTTATCCGCCCCGAGGCCAGGGCCTGCATTCTCATTGAACGGGCCCTGCTCTCCAGGCCCGGAATCACAAGCTCGGAAGCCGCTGCGAAGATGAACATGATCACCAGGCATGCCCCAAGCACGGGGGCGCTTATCCTGAGGACAGACATGCCGGAGGCCTCCATTGCAAGCAGCTCGGCTCTGTCCGCAAGCATGCCCAGGGAAATCATGCCCGCCAGCAGGACAGTCATTGGCAAAAGGTCTTCAAGTCTTCCCGGAAGGGTCATAAGGACAAACAAAAAGGCCTCCCTTATGCCATAGGCGCCCTTTCCCGCATCATCAAGCTGGGACAG
>JALVQQ010000305.1 GCA_027025395.1 Deltaproteobacteria bacterium
TTGCCATAACCGCCAATGCGCTGGTATGCGCCATGAAGTTTGTCGTTGCCCTGACCGGAGGCAGCGCGGCAATGCTGGCCGAGGCCGTCCATTCGGTTGCGGACACTGCGAACCAGGCGCTTCTATGGGTAGGAATAAGGCGCAGCGAGGTGGGGCCGTCGAGAGAGTTCCCCTTTGGCAGAGGGCAGGAACGTTTTGTCTGGGGCCTGATATCCGCGTGCGGGATATTTTTTGTTGGCGCGGGCGTAACCATTTATCATGGCATTCACGGCCTTCTGCATCCGGCCATGCCCGAGATTAACATGTGGACAGTGGCTGTTTTGCTGTTTGCCTTTGTTGCCGAGGGTATCTCATTTTTTGTGGCCCTGAAGGAAAAGAGGGAGGGGGATACAGCCAATCTTGCCGTGCTCATGGAGGACGGAGCCGCTGTGTTCGGCGTGTTTCTTGCCGGAGCAGCCATATACATGACCAAGCAGACAGGGAAGCCCTACTGGGATTCAATAGGTTCAATCATAGTAGGCTTAACACTGGCGGTTATAGCCGTCATACTGATACGGGAAAATCTGATCTACCTGATTGAAAAGGCGTCACCTGAAGAGTTGCAGGCAGAGGTGAGGGAAGAGATAGAAAAGCTCCCTCTTGTGGAGCAGATCAAGGACATCAGGATGATAGTGCTAACGCCTGACTCGCATCATATCAGGGCCGAGGTGGAACTCAACGGTTATCTTCTTGTGAAGGAGATGGCGGACAGCCTCAGGGAAGACTACCGTGATATTGAAAATTTTGGTGATTTTCTGCAGTTCTGCGCCCAGTTTGCCAACAGGATTACCCGCACGGTAGGGGCAAAGATTGATGAGATGGAGGAACAGCTCAAGAAAAAGATACCATACCTCAAGCATGTTGATATAAAGCCTTCCTGATATGCTGCCGGTTGCGGGCAGAATGACGTGCATGCGTAACGGCAATGGCGACCAAAAAGCACCGAGCGGTTTTGATGCCCGCTTGCTGTACAATAACATCAGTACATAATCACATAATCCGGCTCAATATTTTGGGTATTTATGGTATTTTTGCCTGTTTATAGACTTGCCTGTTTCACGTTCAGGGTGTAGGAAACTGTTTTGATACAAGGTGCCGTAAATCGTTTTGTGTTTCATGTAGTGTGAAGTCCCGGAAGCGGCGGCTTTGCGCGGCATGGCCAGGAGAGCCCGGCCATACCGATTTGGCGGCATCTGCAATTAGCACAGCCTGGGCCAGGTTATTATGAAAGGATGTGGTCTTATGGAAATTGCCAGGGAACTTTTGTCTGAATCAGAGCTGAAGCCTCTACCGGATCCGGACAAACTCGGATTTGGTATCTACTTTTCCGATCATATGTTTGTCATGGACTATCATGAAGACAGAAAATGGCACTCGCCGCGCATAATCCCCTATCAGGATTTCTCCCTGGACCCGGCATCAGTGGCGCTCCATTACGGCCAGGCGATATTCGAGGGCCTGAAGGCATACAGGTGCGGTGACGGAAATATACGGCTCTTCAGGGCCATGGACAACATGAAAAGGCTCAACCGCTCTGCCTGGCGCATGTGCATGCCCCAGGTCAATGAAAATGACCTGCTTGGCGCCATCAAGGAGCTGGTCCGCATAGAGCGGCGCTGGATACCCGAGGCCCGGGGCACTTCTCTTTACATCCGCCCCTTTATGATAGCATCCGAGGCATTCCTTGGGGTCAGGCCCTCAAGGGAATACATCCTTTCGGTAATTCTGAGCCCTGTAGGGGCCTATTACGCCGAGGGCTTCAACCCGGTAAAAATCTATGTAAGCGACAAGTTTGTTCGCGCCGCCAGAGGTGGCGTAGGAGAGGCCAAGACAGCAGGCAACTATGCCGCAAGCCTTATGGCGTCTGAAGAGGCAAAAGAGCTGGGCTTCACCCAGGTGCTATGGCTTGACGGCGCCGAGAGGCGTTATGTAGAGGAGGTCGGCACCATGAACATCTTTTTCGTGCTCGATGGCGTTTTGGTAACCCCGGCGCTCAGCGGAAGCATTCTTCCGGGCATAACGCGGGATTCGGTGCTCAAGCTGGCCGCGGACTGGGGCATAAAGACCGAAGAGCGCGCTATTGCCATTGACGAAGTGACAGAGGCCGCCTCTTCAGGAAGGCTCAGTGAATGTTTTGGAAGCGGTACGGCAGCGGTAATATCCCCGGTAGGCTCTCTCTATTACAAGGGCAAAAATTACGAGATCAATAACTGCCAGACAGGGGAGCTGGCGCACAGGCTCTTTGATGAACTGACTGCCATGCAGTATGGCGAAAGGGAAGACCGGTTCGGCTGGATAGATATTCTCTGACAATGACCTTGGCCGAGGGCCGGACACTGTTGCATGGTTCCGGTCCTGTTCGGGCAGTGCAACATAAATTCTGGCTGTTTAACAGTAAACAGGCCGTGCGGGGCGGGATTCTTTCAGAAAGACTCCTGCCCTTCTGTTTTGTCGGCTCTTTCCGGCTTGCCCCTTGCAATCCTGAAGGAAATTCTTATTTTCCCTTGTGAGAAATATCCGCACCCATGAATCCCGGCCTTGAATGAAAGCGGCCGGTATTCAAATTCCCAGGAAAATACAAGAAAAATATAAGAAATATAAGACAAGAGGTGAATTGAAACATGGCAGCAAGAAAGGAAACGTGCGAATTCAAAACAGAGATCAAGC
>JALVQQ010000306.1 GCA_027025395.1 Deltaproteobacteria bacterium
GGTACAATATGGACGTGGACATGACAGAGACCTCCTTTTATTTGATTAGGCTCAAATATTTTGTCTCTGTTTATGTCCACCTTCAACTCTCTAATTCAACCCAGGTACTCATATGCCGGAAGAACCGAAAAAATGATTTTCCAGGTTTTGAAACGCTCAATCTTGGGATCCGGTTATCTCTTTTATGGCATCAAGGATAATGTCGTATCTGATTTCCTTGTCAAGCTGCGCCAGCATCTCTGCAAGATCCGGATTTACCTTCTCTATCTTTTCCAGGACCCTGCTCATGTCATGACTATCCAGAAGCAGGACCGCCTCATGGAGATCCATGACCAGTGTATCATCCAGCTCCCCGAGCAATGCAACTAGCCGTTCCTTTTTGATGCCGTGCCCGGAAGCCATGCCTCCAGGGGAGACGACGCCATTATCCGGTGATTCCTCGGTAAGAAACTTCAGCCCGAGATGCCGTTTCATGCAAGAGTAAACATCTTCGGTGCGGCACGGCTTCAGCACCAAGTCATCTATCCCTGCCTCAAAAATCTTCTCTCTACCATCGCCCAGCGAATCGGCTGTAAGCGCCACGATAACAGCCTTGTCCCCTCCGGGCAGGGAGCGGATGATGCTTGCCGCCTCCTTGCCGTCCATGACAGGCATTCTTATATCCATCCAGATCAGGTCAGGCTTCCATTCCCTGAAGATCTCGACCGCCTCCCTGCCGTTTGCCGCCTCCCTGACATTTACCTTCAGGACGGCCATAAGATTCCTGAGGAGACGCCGGTTTTCCGGATTGTCCTCGACTATGAGTACCTTCAGGTCCCTGTAGCCCTGTTCCAGCCCTACCACAATCTCGTTTTTCATCTGCTCGGCAGAACCGGACTCCGACGGACAGGTGGCTGCGGGTATGCGCGCCCAGAACACGCTTCCCCTTCCTTCCCGGCTCTCCACCCCTGTCTCGCCCTTCATGGCCTCTACTATCTGTCTTGTGATCGCAAGCCCCAGGCCGGAACCTGTCTGTTCCGACGCGCTTCCCACCTGGACAAAGGGCTGAAAGAGCTTCCTGATGTCATCGGGACAGATGCCAGGGCCGTTATCCGCCACCCGGATATCCAGGATGCCGTCGTCATAGTCTATTTTTATGGTGATTTTTGAGCCCATGGAATATTTTATGGCGTTAGTGAGATAGTTAAGTATTATCTGCCGCAATTTCCCCGGGTCTCCAATTATGCAGCACGGGACCGAGGGGCCCTTCTGCACCTCCATGGCAATGCCCGACTCACCCGCGCGTTCCTTGACCATGTTCACCGCATCCCTGGCAAGGCCGCAAATATCCATCTCCCGTTTCGACACGCTCACATGGCCGACCTCTATCTTGGCCAGGTCAAGCACGTCGTTTATGAGCATGAGCAGAAAGTATGCGCTCCTGTAGATGATGTCCACGGTGTCCCTGTGTTCCCTGGACAGGGTGCTGTCTCTCAGGAGGATTTCCGCAAATCCCATGATGGAGTTCAGGTGCGTCCTGAGCTCATGGCTCATGTTGGCTAGGAAAACGGTCTTGGTGCGGCTTGCATATTCAGCCTGATCCCTGGCCGCCCGCAGCTCGCGGGTGAGTTTCCGGTATCTCCATATGCTGTACCAGGCAAGAGCCGCAATGCCTGCCAGAAGGGCCATTATCAGGATCAGCAGGTAAACCGTGATGTTCTGCTTCCTGATCATCCTTTTCTGCTTTTTGAGCAGGGCGGCCTGCTCTTTCATCTTTTCTCGCTGAAGCGCGATATTTGCGTCAAGGGCCCTGATGGCTTTCCGCTGCCTGGAAAGGGTCTGCTCTCCGCGAGACAGCAGTTTTTCTTGCTCCTCAAGCTGTCTCGAAAGCCTCTCTTTTTCCTGCTGATATTCGGTTCCCAGCCTTGAAAGCTCCTTTTCCTGCGCCGCTATCCGCGCCTTGTAATTTTCAAGCTGTTTTTCCAGGCCCTTGAGGCGCTTGAGCATCTGCCCAAGCCTGGTCTCTCCCCTTGCCAGTTCAAGGGTCTTTTGCCGCACCTCTTTTTTAAGAAGCATTATCCTTGCATAAAATTTGTTCACCTTGGCTTCAAGTTGCTGATTGATCTTCTTGAGCTGCTCATATTTTTCTTCCTGCTCCCGGATCTCGTCCACGGTTGTATTGAACAGCTTGCTGACACCGATCTCGTCCCCTCCGGCAAGCAGCACCTTTTCCTCTATCTCAAGGCCCCTTGACAGGATATTTTTTTTGTTAATCTGTATCCTTATCCTGTTTTTCCTGTCCTTGTAGAGATTTACCATTACAAGAGACCCGGGGCTGGCCTCGTTTGATATTATCAGCACGGGGGCGTCATCCGGAAACAGCCGGGTTATCTTCTCAAGATTGCGGCTGAATTTCTTTCCCACATAGATTAACTGGGGGGACAAGCCCTTCAGTTTCTCGGGGCTGCTTGCATGTATCACGTTGATCGGGGCACCATGCATCTTCATGCCCGAGGTCATCCGCTTTACAGCGCCTGTTATGCGGTTTCCCTCCTCAACTACCGCCATGTTGAAGGTGCTGAAGGATTCAGACCGGGGCCAGCGGATGTTTTCGCTGATCAGGTAGATGTATGCGGAAATTACATCTTCGTAGCTTCTGGCGAGTTCTTTCGCCCTGACTGCATGGGAAAGGAGCAAGACTGAAAGGATACAGGCGGAGAGCAGCCACTTTTTTGCATCACTTTTTGTCATTTTGGGCCTCGTGATATTTACAGACATCTGACGGATTACTGAACAACCCTGTAAATATAATTTGCTTTCAAAGCAACGTCCAATTATTATTGGGTATATATGGCGTAATTTAGAGTAAAAAGCTGTGCCCGAACAGAATGCCATTATGAAACCGTTCATGCTCAACCGGATATGCCCTGCTGTTTGCAGGCCTTTTCAGTGGTGCGTAATACTTGCGGTTTTCTTGGCGGCTTTTCCTGCGGCTTGCCTTGGTTCCGATGCTCTCCTCCGGCTTGATATCGAGGACCTTTCCCAGATCAGGGTTGAGGAGTCCTATGCAACCCTTGGCACCACTGATCCGAGGGAGGCCCCGGCCAGCGTCACTCTGATCACTTCCAGGGACATTATGAATTCCGGGGCAAGGAGCCTGGATGAGCTTTTGGATATCTATGTCCCGGGTTTCCAGTACATGTACAAGCCCCACGGAAACCAGGCTGGCATAAGGGGCATAATAAGCGACAGGAACAACAAGCTGCTGCTGCTGGTCAACGGCAGGCCCATGAACATAAAGGCAAGCGACGGAGGCGCGGTGACTGAGCGGTGGTTCTCAATGCTCAGGGACATAAGCCGCGTAACCGTGGTAAACGGGCCGGGCTCGGCGGTCTATGGCCCAGGGGCCATTGCAGGCATAATAAACATCGAGACATGGAGCGGAAAGAGCTTCCAGGGCCTTGAGGTCTCGGCGCGGGGAGGCGCGGTTGAGAATTTCGGGGCTATCGAGCTGAAATACGGAACACAACTTCCCGGCAAAACAGGGCTTTTTTTCTATTACGGCCTTGATGACTATTCAGGCGCTCACAATGACCATGCGCCATTAAAGTTTTCAATTGACATCAATGCCCCGGAAGCCGGGATATCCTACAGGAAAGACACCACGCCTGACTTTCCGGTGCCAAACGACAACAAGTCCTTCAGGGGGCTCATGCGGCACAAGCTGCACCTGCAGGTGGATGGAGAAAATTACGAGTTTTGGGCGCGCTACACCCTGGGCGGCCAGCGGATTCCGGGAAGCCAGAGGCATTATTTGATGTATCCTGAATATGTCATGAACAACGGCGCGGGCAACCAGCAGCTTACCGTGTTCGGCAAGTATTCCAGGGACCTGAACAGCTGGCTTAGTCTTGACTGCATCCTGAGCTACATGCTCAGTGACGTTCAGATAAACTACGGCCCGCCTGACAACTTGCATCTACCCAACCAGGGGATCGCGGACAAGCGCTGGAGCGAAGACGAGACCATGGGCCGCATCATGGCTCACATTATACCCCGGGAGGGGCACAAGCTTACTGTTTCAGCCGAATATTACTACAACAATTTTGGCCGTAAAGGCTATCTTGGCAATGAAGGCCCTTCAAATATCTTTGGCCTCCCTCTTGGCGCCAGGTGGTACAGTCGCATGGTATCCCTGGTAAGTGAATACATGATGCGCCCTACGGATGACATGCTTTTGGTGTTGGGCTTGAGGGCGGACAAGCACAGGTTTACAAACTGGATGTTTTCGCCAAGGGCCGCCGTGACCTATAACCTGAACACATCAAATCTCCTCAAGTTCATCTACAACCATTCCGTCAGGCACGAGGATGATGCGGATATTTACAACTCCCATCTGAATGGCGAGAAAAAGGGGGAGATCGAGTCCATAGACAACTTTGAGGTGGATTATGATTCGTATCCCCTGTCCTGGCTTCACCTGGGTATTTCCTCTTTTTACAACAGGCACAGGGTGGTGGCCTTTGACCAGGCTGTTTTCGGGATATTCCGCGTGGGGCTCGTCCAGACCATTGGAATCGAAGCGTCCCTGAACATAAAGACTCCGTCCCTGCGCCTGTCTCTTGCCCACAGCTTTACAAAGCTTCTTGACTTTGACCTGAACAGGGATGACCTGCTCATGCAGAACATATCCGCATACCCCTATGGCTATGGCCATGACCTTGCAAACTGGATAAATAACGCCACCAAGCTAATCCTTGATTACAACTTTACGGATCGTCTCGCCTTTCATGGAAGCGTCCGCATCTACTGGGGGCTCCCGGGCGGCGAGGACATGGCCAGGTACAACAGCGAAAACACCAATAATCCCGCTCTGCCCTTTTACGGGTCCGATACTGCTTATGGCAAGAGTTTTTTCCTGGATGCAGGGCTTGAATACAGGCCCAGTGAGCATTTTGACATAGCCCTGCACGGCTACAACTTGCTGGGTGTGTTCGACAAGGACCTTAACAAGAGGAATTTTTTCCAGAGCACGTCCCAGTACAGGGACGCGGCGCCTGCCGTTGCCCTCATGGCGTCACTCAACTTTTAGGGGAACAGGAGGAGTTTTTTGCAGGAGCACTGTAACTTGACAGACACCGGGACCGCATGTCCCGGTGCCGGAAAGGGAGATATCCTGGTGGTGGATGACAGCAGGGACAATCTGCGGCTCCTCTCCAGGATACTGCGCGCCCAGGGTTACAATGTAAGGCTTGCTGTAACCGGCAAGCTGGCCCTGGAATCCATCAAGGCCCGCCAGCCTGACCTGGTTCTGCTTGACGTGCGCCTTCCTGACATAAACGGTTTCGAGGTGTGCAGGAGGCTCAAGGAAGATGAAAATACCAGAAAGATCCCGGTGCTGTTCATCACGGTTCTTGATACCGTGGAGGACAAGATCAGGGGGTTTGAGGCAGGTGGAACAGACTATATAGTCAAGCCGTTTCAGCAGGAAGAGGTGCTTGCAAGGGTAAACACCCATATCTCCCTGTTCCGCATGTGCAACAAGTTTGAGCAGATGGTCAGGGAGCGGACAAGGGATCTTGAAGCCCTGAACTGTCAGCTCCAGGATGAAATAGCAGCCAGAAAACAGGCGGAAGCGGAAAAACAGCTCCTTTTTGAGGCCATAAACCAGTCCAGCGAGGCAGTGGTGATCACAGACCCTGACGGCACCATAGTCTATGTCAATCGGGCCTTTGAAATGCGGACAGGTTATTCCAGGGACGAGGCAGTAGGCCAAAACCCCAGGCTGCTGAAGAGCGACCGTCATGACCAGGCCTTCTACCAGCGGATGTGGGACACTATCCTCGGCGGCGAGACCTGGCAGGGCGAACTCACCAACAGGAAAAAGGACGGAAGCCTTTTTGTGGAAAAGGCGTCTATTTCGCCGGTATTTGATCCATCGGGAAGGATTTCAAACTTCATAGCTGTAAAACTGGACATAACACGGCAGCGCAGCCTTGAAAACCAGCTTCGCCAGGCCCAGAAGATGGAAAGCGTGGGGCGTCTTGCCGGCGGCGTGGCCCACGATTACAATAATACCCTGCAGGTCATTTTGGGCGGCCTTCAGCTCCTGTTTTTAAAAGATGATCTGCCGGAAGATGTCCGCCATCGCCTGAATCAGATGCAAGCTGCTGCGGAGCATGCCTCCTGGATTACCAGGCAGCTCCTTGCCTTTTCACGCAAACAGGCCGTCTGCCCCAGGGTTCTGGACATCAATGACCTGTTGTCCGGCGACATTCTCCCAATGCTGGAACAGCTTATCGGAGAGGACATAGAGCTTGGTTTCCTCCCTGAAGCAAACCCCGCCACCATAAAAATTGATCCTGGGCAGGTACAGCAGATAGTCAGCAACCTTGTGATAAACGCAAGGGACGCCATGCCCGCAGGCGGGAAGCTGACCATCAAAACGGCTAACGCCGTGATGGATGAGCAATTTTGCAGCAGGCATTCCGGCTCCAGGCCTGGTGATTATGTTGTAATGACCATAACCGATACCGGATGCGGAATAGACCCTGAAATAATGCCCTACATATTCGAACCCTTCTTTACCACCAAGGAGAGGCACAAGGGAACTGGCCTGGGGCTCCCGTCGGTGTACGGCATAGTCAAGCAGGCTGGAGGATATATCACGGTCAGCAGTGAACAGGGCAGGGGAACCACGTTCAAAATCTATTTTCCTTTCCATGAAAAAACAGATGATAGCTGCCTGCCTTCAGACGAGCAGGAGGTGGTGAAGGGTGACATCTCGCGGCTGAAAATACTGCTTGTGGAAGATGACGAAATGGTCCGGGATCTGACCGGGCAGCTGCTGGAGCTGTTGGGGCACCAGGTAATCGGGGCGGACAGCCCTGATCATGCGCTGGAGATGGCGAGGAAGGCGGATCGTATAGACCTGCTGCTTACCGATATCGTCATGCCCGGCATGAACGGAAAACAGCTCTTTGAGAAGATCTGTGAAATATCCCCGCATGTAAAAGTGCTCTTCATGTCAGGTTACACCTGCGATGTAATATCAAGATATGGCTTTGTGGAAAAGGGGGTAAACTTCATTCAGAAGCCATTTACCATGAAGAAACTGGCTGAAAAAATCAGGGTCACAATGGGGGTGGGAGGCCAAGGCGCAAAACCGGGGCCGCCTGAGGTGCGTTAGGCTGCGGGCCCGGGAGGCATATACCTTTCGCATTGCAGGCCCATTGCCCTGCCGCCAGCGGCGCACGGTGCCGTGGCGCCCCGCGGTCTTGGCCGTGAGCCGTGAGCGTGCAGTGGGCTTGCCTGCGGCTTGCGCCCTAAAGCCCGGCCTCCGGGCCGGCAATGCCCAGCTCCTGGAGCGCCCGTTCGTTGCTTGACCAGTTTTTCATGACCTTGACCCACAGGTCAAGATAAACCTTCTGTCCCCAGAGGCTCTCAAGCTCCATGCGCGCCATCTGCCCCGCCTTTTTGATGAATTTTCCGTTTTTGCCAATGATTATCCGTTTCTGGCCGGGACGCTCAACAAAGATGGTGGCGTGAATTGTAAGGGGCCTTGCGCCATCCGGCTCCTCGATTTGTTCAACCTTGACGGTGGTGGAGTATGGTATCTCCTTTTCGGCCAGCAGGAAAATCTTTTCCCTTATCAGCTCGGCTATCATCATCTCCCCGGGCTGATCTGTTATCATGGTGCCGTCGTAGTACCGGGGGCCTTCCGGCAGCCTGGCCAGTATCTCGTCAAGCAGAATGTCAATGCCGTCCATATATTTTGCAGATATTGGCACTATGGCTTCAAACGGGTACTCTTCACTGAATTCCGATATCATCGGAAGCAGGTTCTCACGGGCGATCTGGTCTATCTTGTTTAGCACGAGTATAACCGGACGTTTTACCTGGGCGAGGAGGTCAAGCACCCTGAATTCGGCCGCCCTGCTCCTGCGGGTAACGTCCACCACAAAGAGCACCAGGTCAACGCCGTCCAGGGCCTGGGTGGCTGATCGCACTATGACCCTGTTGAGAAGTCCTTTCGAGGAGTGTATGCCCGGCGTGTCTATGAAGACTGCCTGGAAATTTTCACCGGTGAGGATTCCCTTTATCTGGTGACGGGTTGTCTGGGGTTTCGGGGTGGTTATGGCAATCTTTTCTCCAAGGATGGAGTTAAGAAGGGTTGATTTGCCGGCATTTGGCGCGCCGACTATGGCAATGAAACCTGATTTGAATTTCTGCCTGGCGCCGCCAGGGTCACTTTCAATATCCATTTACGCCTTCACCTGTTCCAGCTTTTCAAGGGCCTTGCAGGCAGCCTGCTGTTCCGCCTCCTTTTTGCTGCTGCCGGAGCCCCGGCTTAATACCTCTCCTTTCAAAAGCAACGATACGTTAAAAAATCTGCTGTGAGCAGGCCCGGAAACATCTTCCACCTGATAGGTAGGCGTAATATGCATTCTGGCCTGCACCAGTTCCTGCAGCCTGCTCTTGCAGTCCCTCTGAAGGCCCCGAGGCGCCTTTCGCAGAAGCTCTCCCAGAATTTGCTCCACAAATTCAAGCGCGGGCTGAAATCCGCCGTCAAGGTAGATGGCGCCGATAACAGCCTCCAGGGCATCTGACAGGAGCGATGGCTTGCGGCTCCCTCCGCTGTTTCTTTCCCCGCGGCCAAGCCTTATATACTCTCCCAGGCCGAGCCGGGCCGCCACCTCGGCAAGCTGGTTTTCATTCACCAGTGAGGCTCGCATCCTGGTCATGTCGCCCTCGGAACACTTGTCCGCATATCGCCTGTAGATAAGGTCGCTGGTGGCAAGCTCAAGGACCGCATCACCAAGGAATTCCAGCCGTTCGTTATCCGCCGCGGCCTTGTGTTCCACGGCCCATGACCTGTGGATAAGCGCCCGTGCAAGCAGGTCCGGCCTTCTGAAACTGTACCCGAGGGTCTTTTCAAGACCGTGGAGCATCTTTTTGTGCTCACTCTTTTCCATTGCCTTCAGCTTGTACCAGAGATTTGCGCCAGGAACAAGTGCCCGGACGGCTTGATTTCCATTTGCCAGGCAGCAACCTACTGATTTATTGCCGTGACAATGTTGGGCATGAAACCAGTCCATGCATGGAGTGCACAATTCATGCCCCTGCTGCCCGGACTGGATGTCTGTCAACCTGATTGAGCGGCTGAACGGGGCGCCGCATATCCCCGCAATTCGGCAGGCATTGCCGAGTAAGAACGCGGAGTCCGCTGCAGATGATGGCAGTGAAGGGCTGAAAGCAGATTCCAGGCCTCGGCTGAGGTTGCTTCAGACATCCGGATCCTGGGCATGGCATCGAGTTTTGAAGTGTCCATAAGCGCAAGGTATCTGAGCGTGCCTGCGGAAACCGTGACATGGGCCGAAGCGCCTCGCCCCGCGCATTTGGCGCACCTGAATCCGCCCTGTTCAATACTGTACCGTATGCCGGTTCCCCGGGGCGGCCCCCCGCAGGCTGAACATCTGTCCCAGCTCTGCCTGTAACCTGCGATGGCAAGCAGCCTTGTCTTGAAAACAAGGGTTTCCCTCATGGGGAAAGGGCTTGTGGAGATGGAATCCAGATACCACCGCATCAGGCTGAATGCCCGGTTTTCATTCTCTTCTTCCTGGACCCACAGGCAGGCAAGCTCGCAGCACAGGCAGGCAAGCATGAAACGTGTGGCAGAGCTGCGTATTCCCGGATAGTTGTTCACAATTTCCGCGCTGTCGAGCCTTGACAGGCCCCCTTCCCGCCTTGAGGGCGCAGTTGCAATCCTGAGAAGGGTGCAGGGCTCCAGGGCATTGAGAAATCTTTTTCTGCTGCGTCTTGCCCCCTTGGCCACGGCCCTGAGCCTGCCCCGGCGGCTGGTCAGAAAGGTTATCAGCCTGTCCGATTCACCAAGGTCGGCGCCCTGAATGACTATTGCTGAATCCTTGACGAGATTCATGGCTCAGTGTCTTGCGGCAGGGGACCGCGCAGGGCCTGTTCCGCAAGGAGCGCAGGGGCTATTGTGACGTCTCGCCGGCGGCGGTACCGGAACTCTGGGAGGCGGGGGGCGGGTGGATTCCGGAAGATACAGGAGAGCCGGAACCGCTGTCCGTGGCGGCGTCTGAGCTGTTGAGGCCTGATTCAGCCCGGAAGGAAGCCCTGTCAAGCCTGATCACCCGTCCTTTTCCGTCACTGTCCGGCAGCAGGCCTGTTATGCTTATGCCGCTTTTGAGAAAAAGCCAGTAGCCTGTCCCTGCGATGGCAAAAAAGATGAGGACGGCTACAATGATGCCCAGGACGTGGCGGCGCGGCTTTATCTCTTCAAAATGATAAACCGTGCCCACATCGGCCGCCTCTTTTTCCCTCAGGGCGTTAAGTTCCTCTTCATACCTCAGTAGCACCTCGTCGGGATTGAGGCCTATGAATTCGGCATAACCCCTTATGAATCCCCGCACGAAAATTTCCGCGGGCATCTCTTCAAGCTGGTCATTTTCAAGCTGCCTGAGACGCTGCAGTGCTATCTTGGTGCCGTTTACCACCTCTTCAAGGGTAATCTGACGCAGTTCACGTTCACGTTTCAGGTATTCGCCAATAGTTTCCTTCGCCATGTTCGCCTCTTGTCCGGAGGAGATGATTGCATCTTGAATCTGTCCAGGTTCCAAAACGCTGGAAGTTACAGGAGGATCCTGATGGCTGATTTTGCCCTGAGATCATCCAGCCACTGCTGGAATCTTTCTTCCATTTTGTCCTGGTAGAGCTTTTCCCTGATCTCTTCCTTTTCGTCTTCTGGCACCTTGACATCAAGGGTGCTGCTTATGCCATTCAGCCTGAATATCTGGTATCCCGACGGCATGTCAATGACTTTTGAAAACTCTCCAGGCGCAAGCTCCACTATGATTTTGCGTATGAAAGGGTCCATTTCATCCGCGCTGAACTGCCCCAGATGCACACTGCCCTCCCCGGAAGACGTGTGGGCATATTCAGACGCAACCTTCTCAAACGGCGTTCCGACCTTGAGCTTTTTGTATGCCTCCACGGCCCTTTTTTCAGCCGCGGCCCTTGAATCCGGGTCGTCAGGATTGTCAGGCGCAATGTTGATCATGCTCAGGTCGTAATACGGGCCGTCGTAGGATGTGTTGCCGGATGTGGTTGCATAATACCTGGAAATTTCATCATCCGTGACCACTATCTTTGATTTGACCTCGGAGTTTATGAGCCTGGTCCGCTCAATCTGCTGTTTGATCTGTTCACGGTATTTTTCAAGGCTGAATCCCTGGCTCCTGAGCTTTTCAGCAAATTCCCGCAGGTCTAACCCGTTCTGCCGGCATATGGACTTAATGGCCTGGTCAACCTCCTGCTCCGATGCGGCAAGCCCCTTTTTTTCTATTTCGTTCTGAACCAGCACATCATCCACGAGCTGTGGCAGGATGCGGGCCATTATCTCCTTTCTCCTCTCTTCCGCCTGGTCCCGGGGAAGGTCGGGAGTAATATACCTGGCAAAAAGCGGGGCCGCCTTCTGTTCAAGCTGGTACAGGGTTATGACCTGGTCATTTACAATGGCCACAATCCTGTCAACTATCACCGCTCCGCAGGGCGGTGCAAGCAGAAGGAGGGCAGACAGCAGTGTGAGAAGGGCTGTCCGGGCAGCAGAAGGTATTACATGTATTGTTTTCATCAGAATTTTCCGTATCTCCATTCCGTCTCTCATGGATTCAGGCCCTCAATGCGTCTCAGGGGCTGTTCAGGAACAAACTGGCGTCTTGCATCTCACCTTCAGAAACAGGCGGAATGTTCAGCTCCGGCCCTGGGCAGGGCACTGGCCTGCTATGGCAGCATCACATGGGGGGTTAGCATGCGGATCAATTGACCATTTGCCATTTCAGAGATTAGTTTTAGCCGCTTCCAGAACAGTCTGCAAGCCTCTTTTTATGTTTCCGGTTAACTGCTCACTGTTCTCCCAGGCCGGGATTTCCAGGGTGAGCCTGCTGTCCGGAAGAAGAGACCATTTCTTTCTTGTCGCAGCTTCCCTTACGATGTTTTCGGCTCCGGGCGGCCCATCCTGATGGAAGGCGACCACCATCCTTTGCACGCCGCCCTTCCTGCCCAGGTCAAGCCTTGTGGCATTCAGGCGGCGCAGCAACTCCTTGATCTCCAGCACTGCCCTGAGATTCATGACTTCAGGCGGAAGGGGACCGAACCTGTCTGCCAGCTCATCCTCTATCTCCAGCCTTTCCACGTCTCCGCGGGCCCTGCTTAAACGCCTGTAAAGTTCGAGCCTCTGGCCGGGATCCGGGACATAATCGTCAGGTATGAAGGCCGGGATGCCGAGATTAACCTCGGGATCTGTTTCATCCCGGACCGGAGTGCCCTTCAGCTCTTCCACGGCCCTCTGCAGAAGATCCAGGTACATATCGTAACCTACATCCGCGATCTGGCCCGACTGGGATACGCCAAGGATATTGCCTGCTCCGCGTATCTGCAGGTCCTGCATGGCAAGCCTGAATCCGCCGCCAGCGCTTGAAAATTCCATAATGGCCCTTAGCCTGCTGGAGGCCTTCGGGGTCATTGTTTCAAGAGAGTTGACCAGCAGATAGGCGTAAGCCTGTTCGCTGCCCCTGCCTACCCTGCCCCTGAGCTGATACATGTCCGCCAGCCCCAGGGTGTCGGCACGGTTGACAATCATGGTGTTGGCCGCAGGGATGTCGATGCCTGATTCTATAATTGTAGTGCAGACCAGGCAGTCTGTCTCTCCCCGTACAAAATCTATCATTACCATCTCAAGCTCCGCAGGGCCCATCTGGCCATGGGCGACTTCAACCCTTACGTCCGGGCATAGTCTGCGGAGGGTATCGGCCACGGCGTGAATCCCCTTTACCCGGTTATGCACAAAGAATACCTGGCCGCCGCGGGCCTTTTCGTTTTCAATGGCGGTCTTTATTACGGAGCTGTCGAATTCCGCCAGAAATGTCTTTACGGGCAGGCGTTCCGCTGGCGGTGTATTGATGGTGGAAATGTCCCTTATCCCGAGCATTGAAAGCTGCAGGGTACGCGGAATCGGGGTGGCCGTGAGGGCCAGGCTGTCCAGGTTTTGCCTCAAATTTTTGAGCTTTTCCTTGTGCTTGACCCCGAACCTGTGTTCCTCGTCAACAATAAGCAGGCCGATATTTTTGAACTGCACATCGCTTTGCAGGAGCCGGTGGGTGCCTATCAGTATGTCCACCTCGCCCCGCCTTGTCCTTTCCAGGGTTTCCTGCTGCTCCCGTCTGCTCTTTATTCGGCTCAATGCGGCGATTTCAACGGGAAAACGGCGGAAACGCCTGCGAAAGGTGCGTTCATGCTGTTCGGCAAGCAGCGTTGTAGGCACCAGCACGGCGACCTGCATGCTGTCTTCCACCGCCTTGAAGGCGGCCCTCATGGCCACCTCGGTCTTGCCGTATCCGACATCGCCGCACAGCAGCCGGTCCATTGGGTGGGGCCTCTGCATGTCTGCAAGTATATCATCTATGGCAGCGGCCTGATCCCTTGTTTCCTCAAAGGGAAATTCCGCTTCAAACTGCCTGAACATCTCTCCCGGCGGAGAAAATTCAATACCCTCCCGTACCCTGCGGGCGGCATAAAGCTCAACCAGGTCGTGGGCAATCTGGCTGATTGACTTTCTTACCTTCAGCTGCCTGGCCCGCCAGGAGGATCCGCCAAGCCTGTCGATACGCGGCTGCCGGCCTTCAACGCCGGTATAGCGCTGAATCAGGGAAAGCCTGTCCACCGGAAGGTAGAGCTTGTCGCCCTTCTGGTACTCAAGCACCAGGAATTCATTCTCCGCCCCCCCGGTGTTGAGGCGCACCATGCCCTGGTAAAGGCCAATGCCGTGATCAAGGTGCACAACAGGCTGGCCTTTGGCAAGGTCCTCGAATGTAACCGGGTCAGTGGCCCTGCGGCGTTTCGAGGGTCTTGCCCTGCGCACGGCGGTTCCCAGCACCTCTTCTTCAGTAATCAGGACAAGAGAAAGGTCCGGCAGGGCAAAGCCGGCCGAAAGCCTTCCGTTTGCCAGGAATATGCCGGGCTGACCGGGGTCCGACTCCATGCCGGCCCCGGGTTCCCCTGACACCTCCTGCCCGGATGACCGGGCATTCAGCATGGCGACCGGCAGTTCAGGCAGGTACTGGTCAATTATCTCCAGCATTCTGGCCGTGTTTCGTCTGCCGGAACATGCAATGCAGACAGTCTGTCCCTGATCCCTGAGCCGGGCGATATTTTCAAGTGCCGGGGCGAGAATGGCCTCCCCCCTTGAAAGGCGGGAAGGCGGGGGAGGAAGCTCAGGAGGGGAGCAGGCGATTTCTACTGTCTCACTCTCTCCTGTCCCGGCGGCACCTGGCAGGCCCGCGCAGGCATCAGAATCCGGCAGACGCAGGTTTGAAAAGTACCACCTGGGGAATTTTCCGATTTGCCCAAGCACTGTTTCAGCAGGACAAATCAGCTCTTCCAGTTCGCACAGGACCATGCGTGACGCCCTGGCTTCACTGTAGGCCGCAACTGCCTTGTGCCGGAACTCATCAAGGTTTCGTGAAATTTCCCCGGGATTTGGAAAAATTACCCTTGTGTTTCCTGGAAGATAGTCGAAAAGAAACGACGGGGCCTGGAAAAAGAGCGGGTAAAGGGCGCGGTGCGCCTCGGTTACCTGTTTTTCCGAAAGGCGGTTAAGCAGGCTGTGCAGTTTTCTGGCAGGCCATTCATGCCGGTCCGCAAGGGTCACCGCCTTCTGTCTGGCCCTTTCAACAAGGTCTTCATGCCAGGGAAGCTCGGTTGCAGGCAGTATGACAAGTTCTTCAAGGCTGCCTGTGGAGCGCTGGTTCAAGGGGTCAAAGAGCCTTATTTCCTCAACCGTATCTCCGAACATGTCAAGGCGAACCGCATGGGGGACGCCCGGCGGAGAAAAATCAACAACCCCGCCCCGCACGCAGAACTCCCCTGGCGCCTGTACCATGGGAACGTGTTCATATCCGGCTGTGACAAACCACTCCAGAAGGCTGTCCCTGTCTATCTCCTCGCCGGCCACAACATATTCCATCAGTTCCTCCAGCCAGGGCCGGGGAATTACTGGCTCAAGCAGGGTCAATATGTCTGTAACGCAAATGAATGGCGCGCTGGCCTCCGCAAGTGAATGCAGGGTGCTCAGGCGTTGCGCGGCGGTACGGGGCGAGGGGGCAACGGGCAGAAATGGCAGGGTGTCATGGCCTGGAAAATGGAGCACACGGCCCGGGAGGAAAAATTGAAGATCTGAAACGGCGCGCCTGGCCTGGCGGGCATCCGGTGCTATCCAGAGAACCGGCGCGGCCTTGATGCGGGCAAAACGCGCGGCAAGCCAGCAGGGGGCCGGGCCGGTCATGCCCTGGATGAGCACTTCTCTGCCGCCAAGCTTGTTAAAGAGCGCCTCCGGGCCGGAAGGCGCCGTGTCTGCATATTGCATGTTTTGCGATGTGAGCGGCCTCATGCCTTCTGCTGCATTCTGGCCAGCCTGCCGGTGCCCTTCCAGCCGCCCTTTCTGACGCCCTCGAGGAGTTCCAGCGGCACCTCCCACTTGTTGAGAGGGCTTATCAGATAAAGCCCGTCCACGATTCCGGCAATGTCTGATATAAGTCTGGTGGTGATTTCAAGGCCGGCCTTTCTCTGGTCTTCAAGTTTTTCGTATTTCCACAGGGTCTTGCGTATCTCCCCGGGAATGGTGATGCCAGGCAGCTCGTTGTGGAGGAATTCGGCGCTTCGGGCCGATATCAGGGGGAATATGCCCGGAAACATCATGAGCTCAAGGTGAGACGTGTGATCCATCATGGCCGCCACGGATTCGGCATCAAATATTGGCTGGGTCATCACGAAATTGGCCCCGAGCAGCGCCTTTTTTTCAAGGCGTCTTATCTGAAGCTCGGGTTTGGACGGCCTGTAGCTGAAGGCCACACCGGTGGAAAACCGGGTGGGGACCTTTATTGAGCTTCCAGCCATGTTGAATCCCCTGTTGAACTGGGAAATCATGCGTACAAGACCAAAGGAGTTTACGTCAAACACCCCGCTTACTCCGGGCTGGTCGGTTGAAGATGCAGGATCTCCGGTCACCGCCAGTATGCCCCTGATGCCAAGCAGGTGCGCTCCCATTATCTGGGTCTGGAGGCCGAGAACATTTCTGTCCCTGCATGTCAGGTGAATTACGGTTTCTATTCCGCTTCGCTCCTTTATTATATGGGCAAGGGAGAGGTTGTCGCTCCTGAGCACCGCCAGGGGATTTTCCGCTATGGTTATGGCATCCGCCCCGGCCCTGGCAAGGGCATCCGCTCCTTCAAGCACCCTGGAAACATCGAGATGCGGCGGAGGATCAAGCTCCACAAGAACCGGCAGATGGGAGGAATTCATGGTTTCGAGGAATTCCCCGATGCCGGCACCGCGTTCCTGCCGGGTCTCGCCTTCCTGGGGCATGGGCCCCCTCCTGACCATGACGGAAACGGTCTTCCTGAGGTGCAGGTGCTTCTGGAACTCGTGGATATGGGCCGGAGTGGTGCCGCAGCATCCCCCCACAAGCCTTGCCCCCATCTTGACCATTTCGGCCACCCTGTCCGCCATGTACGACGGAGGAGTCGAGTAAACCGTGCGGTGGTCAACCACCTCAGGCATGCCTGCGTTGGGAAACGCCGATATGGGGGCACGGTCCCTCAGGACCGACAGGCCCTCCACTGCCTCCAGCATGGCCTTTACGCCCCGTCCGCAGTTCGAGCCTACTACATCCGCGCCAGCCTCCAGGGACGCCAGTCCGCATGTTTCCGCCTGGTAGCCCAGGGCCGTTCTGCCTCCTGATGGATACGCCATCTGGGCGATTACGGGCATGTCAGGCGCTATCCGGCGTGCGACCCTTATTGCGGTGAGCAGTTCTTCCAGCCAGGTGAATGTTTCAAGGATGAGACAGTCCACTCCTCCCTCAACCAGTGCTGAAATCTGCTCGTAAAAGGCGTCAGCCAGGTCATCCGCCGGGTGTCCCTGGCCGTATTCGTGGCCGATTTCAGAATTTCTGTCCGGACCGGCCCCGGTTGGCCCCACTGACCCGGCAACAAAGATATCCCTTCCCGCGGCCTTTGCGGCAATGCGTGCTCCCGCAAGGTTGATTTCCCTCACTTCGTCACGCTTGCCAAGGGCATGAAGCTTGAAACGGTTTGCGCCAAACGTATTGGTCTCTATCAGCTTGCTGCCTGCCCGTATGTACTCTTCATGGACAGAATAGACGAGGTCCGGCTCCTGGAGATTCAGCAGGTCCGTATTGGTGCCAAGCGCAATGCCTTTTTCATAGAGGTAGGTGCCAAGCGCGCCGTCGGCCAGCAGCACCTTGTCATTCAGATATTCGAGGATATGGGGTTTCATGGGACAATTCTGTTCTGTCTATACCCGTAGTCATGTATCGCCGGGGTCACCGCCTGTTTGCGGAAGCGTCCGGCCCGGGTCAAAGGTTGATATGTCAGGCGTTCGTGCATGTTGAAAGTTCAGCAGGGAGCCGCATGGTCAATATGGGGCTTGAATGAAAATAACAGCATGCACTTCATATTTAAAGCCAAATCGTGTAAAGAGATTGGCAGGCCGGGGACAGGGTCCCCTTCCCTGTGGTGACGAAACACGGGCATTTCCCCTGGCGGATCAGCAGGATGATTTTTCAGGTGCTGCGGCATGCCCCGGCTCGGGAGCTGACTGCCGGTTTCATGCCAGCCACTGGAGCAAATTCATGCCATTCAAAAAGATAGCGGTTGTCGGACTGGGCTATGTTGGGCTTCCCCTTGCCATTGCCTTTGGCAGAAAGACAGATACCATCGGTTTCGATATATCGGATGAGAAAATAGAAAATTACCGCAGGGGTATTGATCGCGCTGGCCAGGTCGATGAGCAGGGCTTCAGACAGGCCCGTTACATCAGGTTCACGTCTGATCCATCGGAGCTTGAACAGGCCGACATGATAATAGTGGCGGTTCCTACCCCCATCAATTCAAGCCGCCTGCCCGACCTGGGTCATATAATCGCCGCGTCACGCACTGTTGGTGAAAACCTCGGCCCGGGCTCAACGGTAATATTCGAATCAACGGTCTATCCCGGTGTCACCGAGGATGTATGCGTCCCGGTGCTGGAAGAGGCCTCGGGGCTCAAATGCGGCAGGGATTTCAAGGTAGGCTATTCGCCCGAGAGGATAAATCCGGGCGACAGGGAACATACCCTTGAAAAGATAGTCAAGGTGGTTGCAGGCCAGGATGAGGAGACGCTTGAGCGGGTTGCCGAGCTTTACGAACTTGTGGTTGAGGCCGGTGTTTACAGGGCCGAAAGTATCCGTGTGGCAGAGGCGGCAAAGGTTATAGAAAATACCCAGCGCGACCTTAACGTAGCGCTGATGAACGAACTTGCCATCATCTTTAACAGGCTCGGCATTGATACATCCGCCGTGCTCGAGGCTGCCGGGACCAAGTGGAATTTCCTCCCCTTCAGACCCGGACTGGTGGGCGGCCATTGCCTTGGCGTCGATCCCTACTATCTTACATACTGCGCCCGGCAGACTGGCTACAGGCCAGAGGTAATCCTGGCGGGAAGGCGCATAAACGACTCAATGGGCACCTATGTGGCGCAGAGGAGTGTCAAGGAGCTTATACATGCCGGTGTCAGGGTTCAGGGGGCCAGGGTGGTCATAATGGGCCTTGCCTTCAAGGAAAACTGCCCGGACATACGCAATACCAGGGTGGTGGATATAATTGATGAACTTAACGATTACGGCATAAAACCCCTGGTGCATGACCCGGTTGCCGATCCCCGGGAGGCAATGCGGGTTTATGGCATAAAACTGCTGAAGGAGCTTCCAGCAAGCGCGGACTGCGCGATAGTGGCCGTTGCACACGATGAGTACCGCAATGCAGGGGCCTCTGCCGTCAGGGATATGCTGGTGCCTGACCGGGGAATTGTCATGGATGTCAAGGGGCTGTTCCGCAGGGAGGATTTCAGGGATGCGTCCGTGCGGTACTGGAGACTTTGATATTTATCAAGACAGTATCCATCCGGAAATGGTTATCATACTGATTTAACAACCTGAAACAGCAAACATGGGACGGGTTTTTTGCACGGTCTGTTAGCATGGAACCAGGTGAAATTAAAGGGAAAATACCAAACAGTGCCGAACAGCAAAATTGCGACAGCCGGACTTCTGATCCACAGGTTGCGTGTTTGAGCCGCGCTGGGCGGGCCAGCATAATCAAGGGTTGCAGCCAAACGCAGTAACCCTTTTTACCCGCCATCCCCTTTCCATGCTGATGCGGTGATCCCGTTTCATGCGGCACAGGCCCTGGCGCATGGTTCTGTCTATATGTTGACTATCTTGCCATCCAGTATGGTCATCACTGCCCTGCCCCGCATCTTTTTGCCCAGAAACGGGCTGTTATGACTCCTTGATTCCAGTGTCTCCCTGGCAACAGTCCACTCACGATCGGGATCAATTACCGTAATATCGGCAGCCCTGCCCTTCTCAAGCCGTCCATGAGGAACCCCCAAAATTTCCGCAGGTGCGGCGGACATGAGACGCACCAGGTCAACGGGTGATATATGGCCCTGCCGGACAAGTTCAAGGGTAAGCGGCAGTGCGGTTTCAAGGCCAATAATGCCATTCATTGCAAGGGCAAACTCACACTCCTTTTCAAGGGTGCTGTGGGGCGCATGATCCGTTGCGATAACGTCCAGGGTGCCATCCCTCAGCCCTTCTATAATGGCTAACCGGTCGGACTCTGTACGCAAAGGCGGATTCATCTTGGCAAAGGTGTTGTACCCATCCACCGCCTCTTCCGTGAGGCTGAAATAATGAGGCGCGGTCTCGGCAGTGACCCTGACACCGCGGGCCTTGGCCTGTCTTATTATCTCTACCCCCCCCGCTGTGCTGACATGGGCAACGTGGAGGCGGCTTCCGGTAAGCTCCGCAATGGCGACATCCCTGAAGATGGCAATGTGCTCCGCCGCGGCAGGCACGCCCCTGAGCCCCAGCCTGGTTGAAACCCTGCCCTCGTTCATCACCCCGCCGGAGACAAGGTCCGGCTCTTCGGAGTGGGAAATAATCAGTGCATCGAAATTCCTGGCATAATCAAGGGCAAGACGCATCATTGCCGCATCCCGCACCGGCAAGCCGTCATCCGAAAAGGCAACCGCCCCGTTTTCAAGGAGTTCGCCAAACTCGGTAAGCTCCTCTCCCTCCAGTCCTCTTGTAATTGCAGCCACCGGCCATACCCGCGCCGTTGCCGCCTCGCCGGCCCTATCAAGGATCATGCGTGTAACCGGGGCCGAATCATTTACAGGCCTTGTATTTGGCATGCATGCGACCCCGGTCATTCCCCCTGCCGCTGCCGCACGGGTCCCGCTCTTTATTGTCTCCTTGTACTCTTCTCCAGGCTCCCGAAGATGAACATGCATGTCTATCAGGCCTGGACAGATCCAGTGTCCCTGTACGTCTATTGCAACACACCCCCGGGGCCGCTCCCTTACTTCTCCAACGTCCTGAATAATACCGTCAACTATGAGGCAATCTCCCCTGATATAACGCTCCGAAAACGCATCAACTATTCGGCCGTTTTTAAGGAGCAGGCCCGGCCCCCCGGCCATTCCGGCACCTATTTTTTCATTGTTCACTGATTTCACCCCTGTCTGATTCCTTCCCGTCTGACAGTGAAGGATCGGCCAGCAGAAGGGAAAGCAAGGCCATCCTTATGGCAACCCCGTTGGTAACCTGATCAAGTATTACCGATCGTTTCCCGTCCGCGACCTCCGGAGACATCTCAACCCCCCTGTTAATAGGCCCGGGATGCATGATGAGGACATCAGGCCTTACATCCCTGAGCGTGTCCGCATTGATGCCGAAAAATGAGGCATACTCCCTTGAGGAAGGTATGAGACTCCTGCCCTGGCGCTCCTTCTGAATCCTCAATGCAATTATAACATCCGCATCCCTTATGGCCTCCCTGACATTATAACTTACCATTGCACCGAGGCTTTCGGCATCCGGAGGAAGCATGGTTGCCGGTCCGCACACCGTCACCCTGGAGCCCATCCTTGTAAAGGCGATTATATCCGAGCGGGCCACGCGGCTATGGGCGATGTCTCCGACAATCGTAATGTTCAGACCATCAAGCCTTCCCTTATGCTGACGAACTGTCATCAGATCCAGAAGGGCCTGGGAAGGATGTTCGTTTGTGCCATCTCCGGCATTGATAACAGCGGAATTCACATAACGGGCCATAACATGCGGGGCCCCGGACATGGGGTGACGCATCACTATGACGTCAGGTTTCATGGCCTCGATATTCCTTGCAGTGTCTATAAGGGTTTCCCCCTTGACCACACTGCTGGCCGAGGATGTAATACCAACAGTGTCAGCGCTCAGGCGTTTTGCGGCGAGTTCAAATGAAAGTTTTGTCCTGGTGCTTGGTTCAAAGAAGAGATGAACCACGGTGCGTCCCCTTAACGGGGGTACCTTTTTGATAGGGCGCTCAAGTATTCCCCTGAGGGCCTCCGCGGTATCAAGGATATAGACTATTTCTTCCGGTTCAAGATATGAAATGCCAAGGACATGCCTGGAACGAAGTCTTTTCATGGTTATCCGGTACAGTCAGTCGGTTATTGCCTGGTATTCGCCAGTGTCAAGCACCAGGCCGAAAGCGGCGGGCAGTTTCACCAGGCCCGCTGCGAGAAGACAGGAGCCAAACTGTTTGATGCACAGCGTAAAGGCCTGGCCAGGAGTTGCCGTCAGGCCCGGCTTTGGAACCGTGTTTTCTGAATTCCGCTACCCCGACAGCATACGCTGGCCCCAAATCCGCCTTGCCAGCGCTGCGGGATGCCGCGTGGACAATTCAGGTCAAAAAAAAAGCCTCCCTTGCAGGAGGCTTTTGAATGTTTATGTCATCTCCGAGAGTTTGACCAGTTTTTCATAATCGGCATCAACCCGTTTCTGGATGTAATCAATATGTGATTCATCCAGGTGTTTGAACCTCTTCTGGCCCTTGAGGTACTCGGCAACTGGTTTGGGTTTTGTTATCTTGCGGCTCATGACATAGCGGCCTTCTATCACCTCGTAAAGAGGGAACACCCTTGTCTCAACCGCCAGCTTTGAGAACTCGATTGAGCGCTCGCCCGCAGACCCCCAGCCGGTGGGGCATGGAGAGTAGATATGCACATAGGCCGGCCCCTTTACAAGGGCTGCCTTCTTTACCTTGTTCATCAGGTCAAGGTAGTAGGCTGGAGAAGCCGTGGCGACATAGGGGATATTGTGAGCAACGGCAATGGCAGGGACATTCTTTTTCCAGGTCACCTGGCCGAAGCTCTCGGAACCCGGAGGGCTTGTTGTTGTCATGGCCCCATAGGGAGTACAGCCCGAGCGCTGAACACCGGTATTCATGTATGCCTCATTGTCAAGACATACATAGAGGAAGTCATGGCCACGCTCAAATGCGCCTGATATCCACTGGAGACCGATATCACCAGTAGCTCCGTCACCACCTACCGCCAGGATATCAATATGCTTCTTGGGGATACGTCCCTTTCTCCTGAGCACCTTGCGGGCTGATTCGACACCGGAGGCAACCGCGGCGGCATTCTCGAATGCGATATGTATCCACGGCACACGCCAGGCGGTAT
>JALVQQ010000307.1 GCA_027025395.1 Deltaproteobacteria bacterium
GAATTAAGGACGGAAACATGTGAGGCATGAAGCCGCCCTCTCAGCTCGACATTTTTGATCCGTGGGATTTTCTTACCACAAAAAGACGGCAGATGTTAGAGACCGGCTGGCCCGGTTTGTTTCGTAAGCATATTTTGCCTTCCATACCTGTCCAAAAAATAATTCCTCATTTTGATATAAACCAGGGACGTCCCACCAAGGAACTTTGTCCCCTGATCGGTACTCTCATTATTCAACAGACAAATGATTTAACTGACGAAGAGACTATCCAACAGTTCAGTTTTGACATTCAATGGCATTATGCATTGAATATCACAGAAAAAAGTGAGATTGCAAAATACATGCCACTGAAAACATTACGGAATATCAAGAAGTTGGTCGCTTCCAATAAAATCGATCAAGATATATTTGCGGCATGTACAGCAAATCTGGCCAAGGTCTTCAAAGTAAACATGGAAAAACAGCGCATAGACTCGGAGCATATTAAATCAAATATGTGTCGGATTTCGCGTATCGGTATATTTTCAGAAAGCATTTGCAAGTTTTTTAAAAACCTGAAAAGGCAGCAACGCCATGCATTTATTATAGACAAGACACTAACCAGATTATTCCGGGAATGTGCCATTTGTACCGCCTGATAGATCAGGATTATTCAATTTTCAAACACCGGGTTGAATAAAACTATTCAATAAAGGTCTTAAGACCATAACAAAACAGAAAAACAAGCTAAAAGCGCATACCCCTATAATTTTTCTGAAATAATACCAAAGTCCGTTACTGACTTTTACCGGTCCATCAATTTTGGCCCACCTTTAGGTGTAATCAATGATTGGCCAGCGGCAATATGAGTTCCCGGATTTTTCGGATTGAATTTTTATTTGCGGTTGTGATAGATTGGACCTGTTTGCATGCGGCTTAACAGAAGTGCCGCAGCATTTTTTTAATCCAGACCCAATACGAGCGGGTTACATCTGACACCGGGGCCATTTTGCAATGACATTGTCACGTTCAAACGGAACAGTTCTTGTTGTTGAGGATTTCAAGGATACCGCGGATATTATCTGCCGGCTGCTGAAAAGGGTCAATTATGAACCGCATCCCGCATACACACTCAAAGAGGCATCGGAAAAGCTCAACAGCATCCGATGTGACGTGGTTGTTCTTGATATAAATCTGCCTGATGGAAGCGGCCTGGATTTCCTGCGGGAAATAAAATCGGTTGACCAGGACATTCCTGTCATCATGCTCACTGCATATACCGAGCTTGACAACGCCATCAAGTCTCTACGGGAGGGAGCAGACGATTTTATTACCAAGCCCTTTGAAAACGACTATCTCCTTCACTCCATCGGACGTGCCCTGGAACGCCGCCGCCTGACCGAACGTCTGAAACAGTCTGAAAAATTCCGCCTCCTTGGAGAACTGGCCGCAGGCGTGGCCCATGATTTCAACAACCTTTTAAGCTCTATCAACGCCCATCTGTATATTGTCAAGCAGAAGATGGAGCATGCCGGAGATGACCTGAAGGAACATTTGGATGCCATTGAAATGGCGATTGATGACGGGGCAGCCATAGTGGCCCGGCTGAGTTCCATGGGCAGGAAAAACGCCGACAATTTTCAGTCGATTGATTTCAACCATCTTGTTCAGGATACAGTCCTGATGACCAGGCCAAAGTGGGAACATGAACAGCGGCGCAAGGGCAGGACAATAACGATAAATACGGATTTCGGCCCTGCAAGAACGGTTAAAATGAATCCGTCCGATATCAGGGAGGTGTTAACCAATCTTATCTTCAATGCCGTGGACGCCATGCCGGGCGGAGGTGAAATCACCATAACAACGCGTGACCTGGGAGATGCTGTCATGTGCACGGTCTCTGACACCGGCGTTGGAATGGATCAGGAGATACTGGAGCGTATTTTCGACCCGTTTTTTACAACCAAGGGACAGGGGACGGGAATCGGCCTTTCGGTATCGTATGCAATAGTGGAAAATCATGGAGGCACCCTGACGGTTGACAGTGTTCCAGGCAGGGGGACCACGTTCACCATGGTGCTTCCTGTCAACCAGGAGCCTAACAGCCGTGGTGACGGAGAAATTCCTCAATGAGAAGGTTCTGGGCCTCAACAGGAGTCAGGCCCTTTTCATGTACAAGCATCCAGACACACCTCATGCAGGCACGGTACAGATCCGGACGCACGTGCAGAAGCATTTTGGCACTCTCTACATGCGGCAGGGACGTGTTTTCCGGCAGCTGCCCCATATCCGGCATGTCCGACCCCTCTGAACGGCTTCCCAAGCATGAACCTTCCATGTCAGTGAACATGCGCCGCGCGGAAAATTCCCCGGTGTCCACCAGCGCCCAGCCGGACGGTTCCTTTTTGCCCATTATCTCGCCGGGATTGAGCAGCAGGGTTCGGCCAACCACGTCCCGCTTCCACAGATGGGTGTGACCAAAGAAAACCATGTCAAATTCACCGGAGCCGGCCATGGAACATGCGATTTCCGGCGCATGGACAAAACCCAGGCGCAACCCTCCGGCCTCTATCCTGCCGTGCCAGCCATGAAATGTTATATGCCCGCTTCGGCTGGCCAGCCGTTTCATCAGAAGCACCTGGTCTCCACTGTTATTGCCAAGTATGAGATGAACATGTCCCCTAAATGCATCAAGTTCTTCAA
>JALVQQ010000308.1 GCA_027025395.1 Deltaproteobacteria bacterium
AGATAGTGATTTCCGTGGTCAATTATCATGACCTTGCCGTAACCGGCCAGACTGCCGCAGTATATCACCTTTCCATCAAAGACGGCGCGGATCTCCGTACCCCAAGGCACATCAAAGACAGCGCCACGCACCCGTTTTCTGTTTCTGGTATTGTAAACAGGAAGGGGCCTTTTAATGACCGGGGGATTAAGATGTCCCTTTTGCGCGGCGAAACTGTTGAGTTCCTCGGCAGAAGGCCCCTGTGTCAGATAGAGTTCCTGGTTAAGGTCTTCTATAAGCTTCTGAAGCTCGGCTCTGGCCTGCTGCAACTCCCTTATCATGGCAGCATATTTTTCTCCCTGATGTTCCAGTTCCCTGAGAAATGCGTCCTTTTCCTGCTTGCGCGTCTCAAGAAGCAATGCCTGCTGTTCCACGTCCTGGCTGAGTTTGCGGATTGCCTGGCTCTGTTTCTCAAGCAGCTCCTCTTTTTCTGAAAGTTTTGCAAGTTGGGAAGCATATTCCCTGCGTTTCCTGCTGTCATGTTCAAGTATGAGCCTGAGATACTGCTCCCTTGAAAGCAAATCCGGGATGCTGGTGGCCTTGAAGAGCACGTTCAGAAGCCCTATCATTCCCATCTCACGCATTGCTATCAGCCGGGATTCTATATAGGTTTTCAAATTGGAAAGCTTTTGTCTGTACTGCCTGATATCCCTGCGTGTGTTCTCCAGTTCAAATTCAGCCGCGCTCCACTCCTTTTTAACCTTGTCAAGCCTCTGCCACTGTTCCTGTATCCTTGCATCAAGCTCCTGAATCTGGGCCAGAACCGCTATTTTGTTTTTTTCAACCTTTACGGCACTGCGGCGGTTCTTTTTCAAATCCCTGTCAAGCGCCTCCAGGCGTTCCTGCTGGGCATTCAGCTCCTGGAGCAGGATTTCACTCTGCTCCTGGGCGTGCAGGCATTGACAAGGGGGGGGAATGCTCAACAGCAGGAAGAGCGCTGAAAGAAATACAGTTTTCACAGCATTAGGATCAGGGGTAAAAAGGGGGATCATAGACGCAGAAAACGGTACAGTGAGATTGCCGTGCCAGTAACGCATACAAGTATGCTTCCGGCAATTATGGCTGCCACATAAACCGGCGGCAGGAACAGGATATCCACGGCCCTGAAAATAGGATGCTGCTGCATTATGAGCTGGAGATAGTGATACACGCCGTAAATGATGCCGGTTGCCAGAACAGAGCCAGCCAGGCCCTGCAACAGTGCCTCAACCAGAAACGGGCCGGCAATAAATACATTTGTGGCGCCTACAAGGCGCAAAATTTCAAGCTCCTCCTGCCTGGCATATACCGTCAGTTTTATGGTGTTGGCCACTACAAAAGCCGCGGTCACCAGGAGCAGGAGCCCGGAGCTGAATACGGCTTTCTGGGTAATTGAAGAAAAAATTTCAAGCCGGTCAATCCACTCTTCACCATACTGCACCTTTGAAACCTCGTCCCACCGTCTCAGCTCTGCGGCCACCTGCCTTATGCGCTCAATGTTAAAGACCGCCCTGTTTATCCTGATCTCAAAGGATGGCGGCAGGAACCCCGGATCAACTCCTTCAAGCACCTGGCGTTCATCGGCCAGGTACTTTTCGAGCTTCCCGAACGCCTCTTCAGAGGATGTATAATTTACCTCCTCTATTCCATCCAGGGCCGATATTCTGCGGTAAAGACCGGGTATCTGTTCCTGCGATACATTTTTTTTCAGGTAAACAACAATCCCCAGCCGTGAGCCAAGCTGCTCGGTAAAATGCTTGAGATTGTAGGAAAACATGGCGAACGACAAGAGCAAAAGCATTGAAAGGGTCACCACCAGCGTGGTCATGAGCTGTGTGGTGAAATTCAGCTTTAAATCTGCAAAAGCCCTCCTGTATATGATGCCAGCTATCATTTAATCAACCTGCCGTCCTTGAGTTTAAGCACCCTTCTGTGTGTATTTTCAAACAGTTTTTCATCATGGGTGGCAAAGATTATGGTTGCTCCCCGGGCGTTCAGCTCCTCCATGAGTTCCATAACTTCATTAGTCCTTGCCCTGTCGAGGTTGCCTGTGGGTTCATCGGCGAGGATTATCGGAGGCCTGTTGACAACAGCCCTGGCAATGGCAACCCTCTGCTGTTCTCCACCCGAAAGCTGAATTGCCTTTCTGTCTATTTTGCCAATTAATCCTACATGTGACAGGATGTCTCTGACACGTTTTTCAACCTGGGTTCTGTTCAGGCCGAGCACTTCGAGGCTAAGGGCTACATTGTCAAAAACGGTATGCTGCTCAAGGAGCTTGAAATCCTGGAAAATTACTCCTACTTTTCGGCGTAGCAGTGGGATCTGTGAAGGAGCAAGGGTGGAAATATCCACGCCGTCAACCCGTATTCTGCCTTCCGTGGGCCTCTCCGCGCAGAACAGCAGCTTGAGCAGCGTGCTCTTGCCTGAACCACTCGGCCCGGTAAGAAAGACAAATTCACCTTTTTTAATCTCTAATGAAATTTTATAGAGTGCAAGATTTTCAACGGTGTAACGCTTTGAAACATTGTCAAGTATTATAATGTCAGTGTCAATATATGTCATGGGCGTGTCACAAGGCAGGCATCTCAAATGCCATTTTCCAAAAAACAGATAAAAAAGGGGCGTAATGGCTCACCGCGCCGTTCCTATTTTGCAT
>JALVQQ010000309.1 GCA_027025395.1 Deltaproteobacteria bacterium
CCGTCAGTGTTCCGTCCAGACCGCAACCATACTCCATCAGTCCTGCAGTGCCGGTAATGGGGGCCTTTTTGCGTATGAAATAGGGGAAATCAACTTCAAGGTGCGCCTCCCTGGAGGCAAGGCGCTTTTTCATTTCATTGAGAATATCCTGGAATGTCCTTATATTAATTTCACACCGGTACTGGTTGAGTATTTCAACAAAGCGGCTCATGTGAGTGCCCTTGAACTCCTCGGGCAGATAAACATACATGTTTACACTGGCCACTGTCTGCTGGGAGCCGCGATCCCTGTCCAGCACCGTGATAGGGTACCTTATATTTTTGATTCCTACACGCTGCAGCGCAATCTGCCTGTGGTCCTTGCGGTTCTGGACGTCCGCCAGGCCCTGGTGCTTGTCAGTCGTTTCCATGTAACTTTTCCAGTTTTGCAATCAGTTTTTCGGCTGATTCGGCAAAGGCCCTGTCCGAGCCCGCCAGGGGGCTGCCATCCCTTTCAGCCATTCGTACTGAATCCGAAGAGCAAAAGCTTGCAAGCGGCGTCATTCCTGTTTCCCTCTGGATAAAACGGATGTCTTCCTGGTCATGAACATTATTCGCAACAACGTGAAGGCTCTTGATATCCAGGTCTTTTGCAAGGCTTTTGATCTTTGCGGCAGTCTCTATACTTCCCCTGTACGGCTGGACAACCATGAGTATATGGTCGGTTGCCGCAATGGTGCCGCGTCCCAGGTGTTCGACTCCCGCCTCCATGTCAAGGATTACATCTTCATCAGGAGATAGCAGCAGCATGTTAAGGAGGTTTCTGAGCACGGCGTTTTCAGCGCATGCGCAGCCTGCCCCTCCCTGTTGTATTGCACCAAGAACCATCAGGCTTATGTTGCCGTTTTTTACCAGGAATTTTTCAGGAAGGTCAGAAACCCTGGGGTTCATGTTGTAAAAAGGGCCATCCCTGCCGGAACGCTCCTGCAAAAGTCCGGTCATGCTGGCGACCGGCTCAGGCACCTGTTCCGGGTTGAACCCGAGAAGCCTGGCAAGGTGCGGGCTCGGATCCGCATCTATTGCAAGGACCTTTCTTCCCCTGCCGGCAAGGGTGGATATGAGAAATGCGCTGATGGTGCTCTTGCCAACGCCGCCTTTTCCGCACACTGCAATCTTCATGGCCTTTACCCTGCATCTGCTGTCTGGCAGACTCCGCCCCGTCTCGGGTCGCCGGCGCATCCCCCCTCCGGCTCCACTGCGTGAACGCCGCCGAAGTACACATCAGGCTCCTTCCATACATTTACCTGGCCAGCCCTTGAAGCTACTGTAACGGCTTCATCAGGGTACCCAGGCTCCATCTGGACGGTTTCGCCGTCAAGATGAATGCGGGGGGCCTCAACCGCGCTGCGTATGTCAAGGTGAAAATCCAGGTAGTTGATCATAACCTGCATGATGGCGGTTCTTATGCGTTTGCTTCCCCCGCTGCCCAGCACCAGTTCCACGCCTTCACTGCCGGTAACCATTGAAGGCGACATCATCGAAGATACCCTGATGCCGGGCGGCGAGCTGTGAAAACCCTGTGGATGCAGGTCATCTTCTCCCATCATGTTGTTAAGCATTATTCCGGTCCCGGGAACAATATAGCCGGAGCCTTCACCGTTTGAGCATGTCATTGACGCCGCATTTCCATGGATGTCGCAAATGCTTATGTGGGTGGTGCCGCGGCTGAAGCTTCTCGCCTCTGCTGCGGAAACAGGTGCGAGGTCCCTGAACATCTCAGCTATTTGGCGGGAAGCCGAATCGTACCAGCCCGGATTGATTCTGTCAGGAGCGTCCCGGCCTTTCCTCCGCGCCCTGTCAACCAGGGTCATGCATCCGCAAAGAGCGGCTACATGGGTTGCATCTCCCCATGACGCGCCTGAAAGGTCTATTTTTTCCATGAGTTTCATGGCAATGGTGATCAGGGGCCCACCGGATGATGGAGGGCAGTTGGTGATAATTCTCCTGCCCCTGTAGGATGTGGCCAGTGGTTTTCTTTCAATAACCCTGAATGACTCGAGATCCTGAAATGTAAGAAGGCCTCCGTGCCGTTCCATCTCGTCGGAAATTTTCCTTGCAAGCTCTCCCCTGTAGAACGAATCGCCGAGGTCTGCCGGAAGCTGCTCAAGAAAATCCGCAAGGTCGGGGTTTACAAGCAGTTCTCCTGCCTTGAGATATGTTTCCCCATGTCCGAAAATTTCCCTTGATCTCTCTGTAAGTGTCATTATCGGGGTAAGAAGATTGAGGAAATAGCCCTGGTGATGATTCAGCCGCACCCCGTGCCTGGCGAGTTTTACAGCCGGCTCAAGCAGCAGTTCAAGAGGCATTGTGCAGAGTCTTTCATGGATATGCAGCAGCCCCATGAGGGTCCCTGGCACCGCAACGGAGCCAAGCCCCACGTTAAAATCCTGTTCGCAACCAGGAAAATTCACTGTCACGGTTAAAAAATGAGGGTCAGCAAGCCGTTCCTCCGGCAGCCCGGCTCCGGGAGTATTCACAAAGAAATCAAAAAGCGTCTCCCTGCCCGAGGCAGTGCGGGCAAGGAGGAAACCTCCCCCGCCAAGGCTGTTTAATGCGGGCTCTGACACAGCGCTTGCGAAACCTGCCGCTACCGCCGCATCAAAGGCGTTTCCGCCTGCCTCAAGTATCATCATGGCT
>JALVQQ010000310.1:0-12493 GCA_027025395.1 Deltaproteobacteria bacterium
CACATACACTGAATATTCTTTCAATGATTCATAACTATTACTTTTCAATACTGATTTTCAAAACAGCAGCGGCTTCGGGGCAGGTTAGAAACTATGACCGCCTGCAGAACTTGTCAATATATTTTTTTGGGCGTATGTTATACTAAAAAACAGATACCCGACACCTTTAACCGTTAAGCAAATTCATCAGGGAGGAACCTTGCCATGTCAAAAAAAATTCTTGTGATAGGCGGAGTGGCCTGCGGCCCCAAGGCGGCGGCAAGGGCCAGGCGGCTTGATCCGGACGCTGAAATCACAATCCTGGAAAAGGGGGGAGAGATTTCATACGGCGCATGTGGCCTGCCCTTTTACCTTGAAGGAGAGATAGAAGAAATCTCGGAACTCACCGCCACGCCGGTGGGAGTTCAGCGGGACGTCAACTTCTTCAGGGCAGTAAAAGGAGTGGATGTAAAACTCAACTGCGAGGCTGTCTCCATCAACAGGGACAGCAAAACCGTATTGGTGAAAAACAGCCTCTCTGGAGGAACGGAAGAACTTGCTTACGACAAACTTGTAATCGCCACGGGCAGTTCCCCGGTGCGTCCGCCTATTCCGGGCATTGATCTTGAAGGTATTTTCTGCCTCAAAACACTGGCTGATGGAAGCGCCATAAAGGCGGTCATGGAAGGGGCCCGGGGAGGCAACGCCGTAATTGTAGGCGGGGGACTTATCGGGCTGGAGTGTGTCGAGCCGCTCCTGAAGGCCGGATTCAAGGTCCATGTTGTTGAAAAATTGCCATTTCTTCTTCCCGCGCTGCTTGACCAGGAGATGGCGAAACCGCTTATGGGGCACCTTGTCTCAAAAGGGGTGGAACTGCACTGCAATGACGGGGTTGAGGCCTTTGAAGATGACGGAAACGGCAGGGTCGCCAGGGTCAAAACAGAAAAGACATCCATTGATGCCGACCTCGTCATACTGGCCATAGGCTTCCGGCCTGTTACCGGGCTTGCCGAGGCAGCGGGCCTGGAGACAAGCCGCTTCGGGATCAAGGTTGACTCCCACATGCGCACATCCGACCCTGACATATACGCTGGGGGCGACTGCGTTGAATCCTGGAACCTGGTTTCCGGCGCACCCATGTACGCCCCGATGGGTTCAACGGCAAACAAGCACGGCAGGGTCATAGGGAACAACCTTTGCGGTTGGAACAGCACTTTCTCAGGGGTCTGCGGCACGGGCGTTTGCAAGGTCATGGGTTTCAACATAGGCCGCACGGGTCTTACGGAACGGGATGCGAAAAATTCGGGCTTTGAAGTCATTACCGCCCTTACCCCCGGACCGGACCGGCCGCATTACATGGCTGATTCAAAACCGATACACATGAAGCTTGTTGCAGAGGCTTATTCAGGCCGGCTCCTTGGAGTCCAGGTGCTTGGGCCTGGCGAGGTACTCTCCAGAGTGGACACAATGGCAGCGCTGCTCAGGATGAACGGCACGATTGATGACCTTGCCGATACGGACATGGCCTATGCCCCGCCTTTCTCGCCGGCAATAGACAATCTCATAACCGCGGCCCATGTTATCCAGAACAAGCGGGACGGGCTTGTTGACTCCTATTCTCCCGCGGAACTCAAGGAAAAGCTTGAAAGGGACGAAGACTTCATACTGCTTGACGTAAGGACACCGGGCGAGGTGGAGATGATGAATCTTCCGTACAGGCAGGTAATGTACATACCGCTTGGCAAGGTAAGGGAAAAGGTGTCCGAGCTTCCATCGGACAAGGAGATAGTCTGCCTGTGCAAGATATCATTAAGGGGTTATGAGGCAGCCAGAATGCTGCAAGGCGCCGGTATTGACAGGAAACGGATAAGGGTGCTTGATGGCGGTATTGTTGCGTGGCCATACGAAAAAAATATAAAGGCCTGAACCTTCCTCTCCGGATTCCAGTGCCCTGTTGCGACACTCTTTAAGGAGTGGAGCCTTTGTAACCTGTTTGGGGTGCGGCATTTTGCTCCCTGTTCCGACCAATTCGGCCACCGATTCCGAAGTTGTCCGGCCCCCCTCGGTACCGTAGGCGGCACCGGTGTCATTGTATTGGCTCAACGGAGTTGGCAAAAACGGCTTTTTGAAAACAGTGCATAGATCCGAGCATTGAGACTTGTCAATAGCGGTTATGCCGTATAGGTTTCCACTATACAACGCTACCAAAAATTTACGAAAACAGGAGAAAGATCTTATGGCTGATGAAAAGACAGTGGAATCACAACGGGGTGAGCCTCTGGCAGATGGAGAACCGCGTTCGCCGGTGCAGGAGATGGTGGATGAAATCCTTGAAGGACTGCCGGAGTGGATCAGGGAGCCCCTTGTACAGAATTTCAGACAGATATTGGCCGGCATGGCCTGTGCCCTGCTGGTGGTTGCATTATGGTCAGGTTATACATCATTTGTGGAGCGTGGTGAACAGGCGGCATCTGCCCAGCTTGGCACTGCAATACATACATCAGATGCAGGTAAAAGGATTGAGCTTCTGAAAAAGGTGATCAGTGAACATGGAAGCACTGACGCCGCAGATCATGCTGTTCTTCTTCTGGCCGCTGCTCAGAGGGACGCGGGCCATTTGGACGAGGCAATGAAATCTTTTGACAGGGCCAAAAAGATATTCTCAGCCAGCTCTGCCCTTTATGATTCAGCCCTGATGGGGCTGGGTTACAGTGCGGAAGAATCAGGCATGCTAGGTGAGGCAGCGGCAAGTTTCAAAAAGGCCTCTGCAGATGCCCTGGGTTATGAATCCGTGGCCCTGCTTGACCTTGCCAGGGTCAGTGCCGCCGCAGGAAAAGCAGAAGAAGCCCTGGCGGCTTATGAAAAATTCATGGCTGCATCGCCAATGTCCCAGGAGCTTGATTTTGTGCGGTTTGAAATCATGAAGCTTTCGGACAAATCCTTGGAAGAGGACAAGTCCTGAAAGGGCGCGGCATGGATGTTGTTTAAGTGCCGGAAAAGGGGCTTCCTGGTTTAAGGCTCTCCCCCTGGCTGTTTTCTGAAAAGAGCCAGGGGGATCAGAGTTTGTCGCCGGGGTCGCTGAGTTCTCCCATTGGGTAGGAACCCAGCCATTCAAGAAATGTACATCCTTCACGTATGGAGTCCACGCCCGCCTTCACCTCGTTGTCTTCGATGTGGCCTGCAATGTCCACGTAAAAGAGGTAACGCCAGGGCTCATCTTTCACTGGCCTGGATTGGATCTTGGTGAGGTTTATACCCCGGTTGGCAAGTGGTTCCAGAAGCCTGAACAGTGAACCGGGGCGGTCCTCAAGGCTCAGAAGAAGGGAAGTCTTGTCATTGCCCGATGGCCTTGGGCATTTATGGCCAAGGATGAGGAAACGAGTGGTGTTTCCTGCAAAATCTTCTATGCGCTTTTCAATAACCTGAAGGTTGTAGGTTCTTGCAGCCAGGGGGCTGGCTACTGCCGCAACCGCCGGGTCAACAGATGCCCAGCGCGCTGCCTGGGCAGTGCTGACTACCTCTTCTGTGGGGACACCCGGAAAATTCTTTTGGAGCCATACCCTGCACTGTGCAAGCGCATGCGGATGGGACAGTATGCGGCGGATATCCTCTCTCCTTCCGGACTGGCTGATCAGATCGTGGGAAATGGGCAGGTATATCTCACCACATACCTTGATGCGGTACTCACAAAGGCCGTCAAGGGTCAGGGCCACGGTTCCCTCCACGGAATTTTCAATTGGAACAACCCCGTAGTCAATTCTCTTCCTTTCAACCTCTTCAAAAACATCTGTAATGTTGGCCTCAGGTATGAATTCAGGGGCCTGTCCGAAAAAATCAGAGGCTGCCATGTGGGTAAAGGTGGTTTCTGGCCCGAGATAACCTATGCGGGCCGGCCGCTGGGCATTGCGGCACGCGGATATTATTTCACCGAATATTACCTTCAGCCCTTCCGGAGGGAATCTGTCAGCGTTATGCGCCAGTATCTTGTTGATAACCTCCCGCTCCCTTGCAACATCAAGCGGTTGCTGACTGCTCCTGGCCTTTATGCGTCCGATTTCTTCCGCTGCCGCCAGCCTTTCCTGCAACAGTTTTACCAGTTCCCTGTCAATACTGTCGATTCGCGCCCTCAGCGGCTTTAGCTGTTCATACTGTTTATCGTCCATGTTGTGCATGATGATACCTGATATTCTTTAAAAGATGACCAGTTGCAAAGGATTTGAAAATTGTACCCGGTTTAGTGAAAAAACCTGCGAGGCCGCGGCAAAATTCAGAGTCCGGCAAGGAGACGCTCTATCTCGACAAGTTCGTTTTTGACCTGTCTCAGGATTGAATCCCTTGGATCAGCAGGAACAGAGGCCGTGCGCATGTCTTTAAGTTCCTTTTGGCCAGCCTGTTTTCTGGACAGGTGTTTACGCGCCCCGCTGATGGTAAATCCCTCCTCGTGCAGGAGCTGACGTATTCTGTTGATTATTTCTACATCCTTCTTCCTGAACAGGCGTTGACGGGCTACCCTGCGTGGCCTGATCTGGGGGAATTCACTTTCCCAGTAGCGCAGCACATGAGGCTCAACGCCGGTAATGCGGCTTACTTCACCTATCCTGTAATATTTCTTCTCCTTTGGGGGCATTGACAGTTCTCTTGAGCGTTCGGCTTGGCCTGAAGACCACCTTGCGCCTTGGCGGGATTGTTACCGGCTCTCCTGTTGCAAGGTTTACTCCCCTGCGTTCCTTCTTTTGAATGGTAGAAAACGTGCCAAATCTTACAATCTTTATGTCCTGGCCTTCAAGGAGAATCTCCTGCATTGATTCAAAAAGCTGATCCACAACATGGAGAATACTGCGCACCGAGAAGCCGAGTTCAGCGCTTACATATTCGGCTATTCTGCGTTTGGTAAGGGTATCGGACATGGGTCAGGCCCTGAGCTTGGCATTAAATTCCTTGAGAAGCATATCCACCAGTGGCTGGTGGATGGAATTGACCTGTTCATCGGTAAGGGTCCGGTCAGGTGCCCTGTAGATAAAACGCACTGCAATGCTCTTAAAACCTGATGCAATGGGCTTGCCGCAATATACGTCGAATATTTCGGCCCGCTCCAGGAAATCCGGCCTGTTTGAATTGATGAAGGAGAGTATCTGCTGTCCGCGCACTTCATCTCTTAAAATAATGGCAATATCCAGTTCAACAGCGGGGTATTTGGCAAGCCGCATGTACTGCTTATGCCCGGTGGCGGTACGGCTGAGCGCCTCCAGCGAGAGATCAAAGAGGAAAACCGGAGCGGAAATTTCGTATTTTTTCAGCACAGCCGGGGTTATCTGGCCGATTGATCCAAGTGTAATGTCATCAGCCTTGAGCATAAGGGATGTTCCTGCCAGATAATAGGTATCTCTTGAGGCATCAGACGCGGTGCAGGAGACAAATTCCGCCCTGATACCCAGGCTCTCCGTCAGCGCCTCCAGCACCCCCTTGATATCGAAAATGTCACTTTGGGCCTGGTCCCATGCCCAGTTCCGGGGCATCCGTTTGCCGGTTACAAGAGCGGCAACCCTCGTTTCTTCATGGGGCAGTTTTTCAGCTCCCTGATCAATAAAGGTGGTGCCAAGTTCAAAAAGACGCAGATCAAGGTTGCGCCTGGCGTGATTTCTGGAAACAGCCCGGAGAAGCGGCGGGATAAGCGAGGTTCTCATTACGGACTGCTCCTCGCTAAGCGGATTTTTTAGCCGTACCATGCGGAGCCTTGGATCATGGGCAGGAAGTCCAAGAGCTTCGATGTCCGACGGCGAAGTGAAACTGTAGGAGATGATTTCGATCATGCCGGAGGCGACCAGTGACGCCTTGATTTTTGATTCAAGCGCACGGCTGGAGTCCAGTTCTGGCGCTATAATTGAGGCTACAGGCCAGGTGGTAGGGACTGAATCAAAACCGTGAAGACGCGCGATCTCTTCTACAATATCGATTTCTGCAGTAATGTCCGGCCTGAAAAGGGGCACCGTGGCCTCGATGTTGCCGTCATTTTCCGTTACCTCAATGTCAATGCCTTGAAGATATTTTATTATCTTGTCTCTTGGTATTTCTGCGCCGATAAGGGAGCAGGCGCGTTCAGGCCTGACCTCTATTACCGGCCTGGTGAATTTGCCCGGGCATTCATCCCTCCAGGCTTCAAGCGTACCGCCGGCAGCCTGCTGTATGAGGGAAGCCGCCCGCAACATGGCGTTCACACAGTTTTCCGGATCCACCCCGCGTTCAAACCGGTATGACGCCTCGGTGGAAAGCTTGAGTTTTCTGGCTGTCCGCCTGATCTGGGAAGGATGGAACCATGCGCTTTCAAGCAGTATTTCTGAAGTTCCAGCGGTTACCTCGGATTCAGCTCCCCCCATTACACCGGCTACGGCAACGGGGCCTACGGCATCGCATATTGCAAGCATTCCCTCTTCAAGGTTGCGCTCCTTACCATCCAGGGTTTTTATCTTTTCACCTTTCCTGGCAGTGCGCACAATTATTTCACCGCCGCGGAGACGTTCAAGATCAAAGGCATGTAGAGGCTGTCCCAGCTCGAGAAGAACATAATTGGTTACATCCACAATATTGTTTATTGGCCGGATGCCACATGAAGCCAGGCGCCTGACAAGCCATGACGGAGACGGCCCAGGCCTGACTCCACGAATCACTGCCCCTGCGTAGCGCCCGCAGAACTCCGGGTCTTCAATGGTGATGGCGACAGAGTCGGGCGAAAGACCTTTTCCGCCTGTGGGGTCATTCTGACTGAAGGGGACAGAACGGGGCAGGTCATAAGCCGCTGACACCTCGCGGGCCACTCCCTGTATGCTCAGGCAGTCGGAACGGTTGGGAGTTATGCCTATTTCAATGATCCAGTCTTCCAGGCCCAGGATTTCGGCTACGGGCCTGCCTAGAGCCGCATTATCCTGGAGATACATGATTCCCCCTGCATCATCGCCAAGGGCGAGCTCCGCCTGGGAACATAACATGCCTGCTGATTCCACCCCGTAAATTACAGTCTTTTTGATTACGGTGCCGTCAGGAAGTGTCGTACCGGGCCGTGCCAGGACCGCGATTTTCCCCCTTTCAACATTGGGTGCGCCGCAAACCACCTCGGCTCTGCCGCTGCCTGTATCAAGGAGACATTTTTTCATGCCTGGCGAAGATTCGACCGTGGTGACCTCCAGGATTTTGGCAGCGACCGCATTTTCAATATCACTGTAGGCGGAATGCACCGCTTCCACCTCAAGACCCGCCATGGTCAGGTCATGGGCCAGTTTTTCAACAGAGCAGTCGAACGGGACGAATTCTTTAAGCCATGAAGTAAGGATGAGCATGATATTTCTTTACAAACCTAGAACTGGGTGAGGAAACGAAGGTCATTGTCAAAGAAGAGACGCAGGTCGTCTATCCCGTATTTTAGCATGGTGATACGTTCAATCCCAAGGCCGAACGCAAACCCGCTGAATCTTTCAGTATCATATCCCACATGCCTGAATACAGCCGGATTGACAAGGCCTGCACCAAGGACCTCAAGCCATCCCGTGTGCGAACAGACCCTGCAACCTGAACCACCGCAGATGACGCACTGAATGTCCACTTCGGCGCTTGGCTCCGTAAAAGGGAAAAAACTCGGCCTGAATCGCACGCCGGTCCTGTCACTGAAGATTTGATGTATGAAGTGGGTAAGGATTCCTTTAAGGTCAGCGAAAGAAACCCGCGTGTCAACCATAAGTCCCTCGACCTGATGAAACATTGGTGTATGGGTGACGTCGGAATCACATCTGTAAACCTTGCCAGGCGCAATAATACGGAGTGGCGGCTCAAGCTTCTCCATGGTGCGAATCTGTATTGGAGAAGTATGCGTGCGCAGCAGCACCTTATCATCAATGTAGAATGTATCCTGCATATCCCTTGCAGGGTGATCTGGCGGGATGTTCAGGGCTTCAAAATTATAGAAATCCAGCTCAACCTCGGGCCCCTGGGCAACAGAAAATCCCATTCGGCTGAATATTGCGCATATTTCATCCATGACCTGAGTGACAGGATGCAGACGCCCGTAAGGCAGCCGGCGGCCGGGCAGGGTCGGGTCAAGGCCGGCTATGCATGTCTCCTCGGAATTTTTCTGATCAAATTTTTCCAGGGCCTCCTTGATGGCCGTTTCTATTTCATTTTTGTACCGGTTTGCGAGCTGTCCCACCTTGGGCCGCTGGTCAGGAGGAAGAGAACCAATTGATTTTAATATGTTGGTCAGTTCACCCTTGCGGCCAGTGAAACGTACACGCAGTGCCTCAATTGCCTCTCTGCTACTGTCTTTTGCCTTGTTAATGGCGTCAAGAGCTTCTTTTCTGATGGTTTCCAGCCGGTCAAGCATAACTGTTAATGTTATTCGTTGATTGTGGCATTAATTAAATGCCAATAAAAAACTGCCGGGAGTCTCACCGCGCCTGCTTGATATCAAGAGCTGCGGAAGACTTCCCGGCAATGTCAGTGGCTTTTGAAGGTGGAATTCAGTTTGACAGGAACCCCTTGCTGAAACCACCCTGGCTTACATGCATTGAAAGGAAAAGGACAGCAGGCTGTCATTCAACTCATGCCGCGGCCATTGCGCTCTTCACGATACTTGAAAAGGCGGCAGGGTCAGTCACAGCAAGGTTTGCAAGAATCTTGCGGTCCATGCCCATCTGCGCCTTGTTCAGGGCGTGGATGAAACGGCTGTAGGAAACCCCGTTTTCCCTGCATGCGGCATTGATCCGGGCTATCCAGAGCCTGCGATAGAGACGTTTCTTCTGACGTCTGTCCCGGTAGGCGTAACAGAGTCCTTTTTCAACGGTATCCTTGGCCTGGCGGTAGCAGCGCCCCCTGGCTCCCCTGTAGCCTTTGGCCATTTTCAATATTTTCTTGCGGCGTCGGCGGGCCTTGAAGCCCCTCTTCACTCGTGGCATTTTTCCCGTGCTCCTTGATTATTGAAAGTCTGTCCAACAGTCCTGGCCACAGAAGGCTCAGACGTATGGCATCATGCGTTTCAGGGCCTTGACCATTGTATCATCAATTACCGCGCGTTTGCGCAGGCGCCTTTTACGCTTGGTGCTCTTTTTGGTAAGGATGTGGCTGCGGCCTTCCCTGTTGAACATGAATTTTCCCTTTGCTGTCTTAGTAAACCGCTTTGCAGCGGAACGTTTGGTCTTTAACTTAGGCATTATAGTCTCCTTGCAGAAGGCAACAATATTCCTTCCCGCCTTTCAGACGGATGGTAAACACAAATTATTAACCCCTACCGCGGCTCAGGTCAATCTTTTTTAGGCGCGAGAATCATGTGCATTATTCGGCCTTCCATGTTGGGCATGTGCTCCACCACTGCTATGTCAGACATCTCTTCCGCCACCTTTTTAAGCAGGTCATGTCCGAGATATGAATGCACCACTTCCCGGCCGCGAAATGTAACCGTCACCTTGACCTTGTTTCCCTGGCCTATAAATTTCCTGATACGGCCCTTCTTGACATTCATGTCGTGAACGTCGGTCCTGGGCCTCATCTTGACTTCCTTGACGTGGATAACGGTCTGTTTCTTTTTGGCCTCCTGCGCCTTTTTGCTCTGTTCATAACGGAATTTGCCATAATCCATTATGCGGCATACAGGCGGGCGGGCGTTGGCCGCCACCTCAACAAGATCGAGCCCCCTGTCCCTGGCCCTGTCAAGGGCTTCGTCCCGGGTTACAACTCCAAGCTGCTTACCGTTTTCATCGATAAGCCTGACCTCGCTGGCCCTGATCCTCTCGTTAATATTGACGGGGCGTTCTTTTGCGATACTGCACCTCCCTTGCTGCGGTTAAATTCCCGTGGTCCGAACCTGCGGTTAGCATCAGCGCCGGCCTTGCCATTGCCCTCTCTTTCACAGATGGCAAAGCCGGAAGTTCAGACTTTCCCAATGGTTATTTCCAAGATAAACATAGCCGGTCCGGATGCTGTTATCCGGTTTCACGGCTGATTTCAAAGCCGCTTGCCGTACCTGCCGCAAAATGCGAAAAAAGGTTTCGGCAGGCTGGATATACATTTCAGACGTTCAGCTGTTCTTCACACTCCTTCTGAACAAGTTTAATAAAATCGTCGACTTTAACAGGTTCAAGCTGCAGGCCCTTTCTGGTGCGTGGATTAACCGTGCCTGCTTCGACCTCGTCATCCCCCACTACCAGCATGTATGGAACCTTCCGGAGCTGTGCCTCACGAATCTTTTTCCCCAGTTTTTCATTGCGGGTGTCCGTCTCTGTCCTTATGCCTGACGCCCTGAGGGCAGCAGCCACCTCCTCGGCCCAGGGGTTGTGCCTGTCGGCAACTGTCAGCACGGCTGCCTGAACCGGCGCAAGCCAGAGAGGAAACGCGCCGGCATGGTGTTCTATCAAGACGCCGAAGAAGCGTTCGATGGAGCCAAGCAGCGCACGATGCACCATGATGGGAGCATGAGGCTGGCTGTCATCACCTGTAAAGCTTACATTGAAGCGTTCAGGCAGGTTGAAGTCAACCTGTATGGTTGAGCATTGCCATGACCTGTCCAGGCTGTCACGTATCTTTATGTCTATTTTGGGGCCGTAAAAGACGCCTTCTCCAGGATCAATTTCATAGCTCATGCCCTGATGCTCAAGCGCCTTTTTAAGTGCGCCGGTGGCGAGCTCCCAGTGCTCATCGCTTCCAACCGATTTTTCAGGCCTGGTGGACAAATAGATATCGTACCGGTCAAACCCGAATACCCGGAGCATGTAAAGTGTCATGTCCAGAATTTCGCCTATCTCACTGTCAAGCTGGTCAGGCCTGCAGAATATATGTGCGTCATCCTGCGTGAAGCCCCGTACCCGCATGAGTCCGTGCAATGTGCCTGTCATCTCGTAGCGGTAAACCGTGCCCAGTTCACACCAGCGCAGGGGAAGGTCGCGGTAGCTGCGTTTCCGCGAGTTGTAGATTGCGATATGAAACGGACAGTTCATGGGCTTTAGCTGGTATTGCACATCGTCGATTTCCATGGGGGAGTACATGTTTTCTCCGTAGAAATCGAGGTGGCCGCTGGTCTTCCACAGGTCAAGACGGGCAATGTGCGGGGTAAAAAGCAGGTCATAGCCCCGGCGCATATGCTCTTCACGCCAGAAATCCTCTATGCATTTTCTTATCATGGCCCCCTTGGGATGCCATAAAATAAGGCCTGGGCCTGTTTCCTCCTGAATAGAAAATAGATCAAGCTCCTTGCCAAGGCGCCTGTGATCGCGTTTCTTTGCCTCCTCCAGCATTGCAAAGTATTTTTTCATGGCTTTTTTGTCATAAAAAGCCGTGCCGTAGATGCGTTGCAGCATCGGGCGCTTTTCGTCGCCCTTCCAGTACGCGCCTGCCAGATGTGTGAGCTTGAAGGCTTTTATCTTTCCGGTGTCAGGCAGGTGAGGTCCTCTGCACAGGTCGGTAAAATTCCCTTGGGAGTATAATGAAACTTCCTTTTCCCCGGCTTTTGCAAGATCATTAAGGAGTTCTACCTTGTACTCTTCCGATTTTGCTCTGAAAAAGTCAACTGCCTCTGCTATTGGCATCTCTTTGCGTTTGACGGGAATGGCCTCGCTTATGATTTCCTGCATGCGGGCCTCTATCTTTTCAAGGTCCTCCGGGGTAAATCCTCTTTCATAGTCGAAATCGTAGTAGAAACCGTTAGCAACCGCCGGCCCTATGGCGATTTTGGCCCCTGAAAAAAGCTCCTGAACCGCCTGGGCCATGACATGTGCCGTGGTGTGGCGCAGCACATCGAGGTTGTCTTCAGCCGGAAAGACCGGTTCAATACTGCAGTCTGCCATCAGGGGGGCAGTTACATCCCTCAATTCCCCGTCAATTCTGACAAGAATAACCTGTTTGCGTTTCTTGTTGCTCAGGCTATCCGCCAGTACATCTATGGCCGGTGTGCCGGCGTTTACTTCACGGGTGCCTTCTCCGGCAATTGTGACTTTTATAATGTTGGTATCTGTCATGAAAGGCGGTATTCTCCTGATATAATCGCGTCCATAATCTGAAAAGGCATCTTATCCCGTTCAGGGGCCTAAGATGCCTTGTAATAACAGCAACAGGATTCAATTTTTAAAATCTAACTCTAACTATGTGAATATCCCGCATAAACGCGAGATGGCTTGAAGCCGCTTAAAAAAGAAGGCGTGGTAGGCGCGGGCGGGATTGAACCGCCGACTTCTACCGCGTCAAGGTAGCGCTCTCCCACTGAGCTACGCGCCTGCCGTACTGGCCTGGAGCCTAATGTGAACACAAGGCCGCAGCACCTTGCTTCGTGCCATAACCTGATGTCTTGAAAACGATGCTGTTGATAACAGGAAAGCCTTGTCATGTCAAGTACGTCGGAAGCGGCGCGTTATTGCTGAGCGGGCGGAATGCAAGTTTGTCCCGGGAACCGGGTCTGTTTTACCTCATTGCTAAGTTGCAGATGGCTATTGGAAATAGTTGACTTTCGTGGCTTCGGGTTCCGGTTCGCATGTCAATGGCTGTA
>JALVQQ010000310.1:12503-22272 GCA_027025395.1 Deltaproteobacteria bacterium
ATTCAGGTCTGTGCAGACAGACATTTTTTGTTTTTCCTTGAAAAAATATTATAATATTCAGGAGATAAAATATTATGGAATGTACTACCAACCGGGCCGGAGCCCACTGCGGGTTCATGAGTAAAAACGGATGCACCTATGTTGCCGGTGCATGTTTTGAGATTGTGGAAAAATGTGAAGGATGCGACCGTATTGCCGAGACCGAGGCAGGGAGATTCTGTGCGGTATACCCGTATCCTGAAATGAAATGGCAGAGGGGAGTATGCAATTTTGCAACCCATGTCAAACCGGAACTGCCCAGGACCGATCAGGGGGCGACACTGAATCCGCTCAAGGCAGCCAAGAGGGCTTCTCGCGGAAGGTAATTTCATCCTTGGTTAAAAACAGTGTTGTGAAAAAGGGGCGCCATGAACGCCCCTTTATTATTGGAACTATTATTGGAACCGTCTGTAGTTAAGTGTCCAGCATTGGGGTTTTCCTTGTCATTATTCCCAAAGGTGTGAGGCACGGTTTTGCGTCTTTGCATTTTCCGCCTTGTATCTTCAGCGCTCCTGAGGCATATACAGAAGGATCGTGCAGGGATTCATGGAGAAATGCCATGTCAGGGTTACGTGGCTTGCACTGTCAATCTTCTTTTCAGATGGCAAGGGGCGTCTGCCAGCGGCGCGTGACAGAATTTCTGTCTGATTTTGCGCATCACTCAATATGAACTAAGCCTTTGTTATGAAACATCCTGCCGAAATGCCTGCCATGATATATGCTGACGAGTCAGGTGAGATTTTTGATCTGCCTGGTCTGGCAATGGCAGGCCGCAGCGGCCGTCTTTTTCATCCTGTTGATCTCAATGCCCTTATTCCACTGCCAGAGGGCAGTGAACTTTTCGTTCTTCCTGATACCATGCCGGTTGGATGGGATCAGGAAACGGATGAAATGCTCGTGGTGGATGAACATCCCGCTCCAGGCATGAAGGGGCGGATTCACGCCGTGGCCGCATTTATATCCCCGGCATATACACAGACAGCAACTACTGCGTTCTACCGTGAGAAAATGCCTGAGAGACCGCTTCCCCTCTTTGCATATACCGCGGTGGGGTGGTGGAAAGGCAGCTTCTGGGTAGCGGCGTTCAGGAGTGATCCAGACCCCAGACAGGATTTCAGGAATTTTGACCTTGAGCTTGTGCGCAGAAATACTTCAAGACGTCTGCATTCCAGCAAGCAAAACCGGCTTGTGCAGCATCTGGGCCGGTGCAGCCTGACGTATGGTTGCCCGGCAGCCAGGAATTTTTTCCTTAAAAGGTGGGAGGCGCCTCTTCCAACCTCTCCGGCATGTAATGCCAGGTGCCTTGGCTGCCTCTCCCTCCAGCCCGAAGAGGGGCCACCCGCCACCCAGGACAGGATAACTTTTGTGCCAACCCCTGAGGAGGTAACAGGAGTGGCCGTGCCTCACCTCAAACATGCAAGACGCGCTGTGGTGAGTTTTGGTCAGGGATGCGAGGGGGAGCCGCTTTTGCAGGCGCAGCTGCTGGAAGAGTCTGTAAGGCTCATAAGAAAAAAAACTTTGCGCGGAACAGTGAATCTCAACACAAACGCCAGCCGTCCCGAGGCGGTAGCCGCCCTTGCGGAGGCGGGGCTTGATTCCATGCGAATCAGCATGAACAGTGTGCGGGAGGAGTACTATTCTGCTTACTACCGGCCAAAAGGATACAGTTATGGTGATGTGCTTGAATCGTGGCGGATAATGAAGGAGGCTGGCGGCCATGTTTCTCTCAACCTCTTTGTCTTGCCTGGCCTGACAGACGAGATGGCGGAGATTGACAGGCTGTCTGAAATAATCGAAGCCAACGGACTTGATCTTGTCCAGCTGCGGAATCACAATATTGATCCGGACTGGTATCTGGATTCCATTGGATATGAATATTCCGGAACACGCACCGGGATTCAGGGTATGGTGAAAATCCTTAAAAAAAGGTTTCCGGGCTTGAAATTTGGATATTTCAACCCACCGCTTGATGAAGATTCATCCCAAAAAAGGCCCTTGAAACCAGGGCGGCCTTCCAGGAGCAGATGACATGAGGGAGATTAAAAAAAAGGCTGCGCATGCAGTCGTGAATATCTTTGAAACGGGAAGCCCGTACGGTGATTACGGGAAGGTGACATTGCTTGCTGGAGATAGCGGTCATCTGACCTACGGCAGGTCCCAGACCACGCTTGCAAGCGGAAATCTCTACCTGCTTGTAAAGGCGTACTGCGAAGAGCCGTCGGCGGAGTTTGGGGAGGAGCTCTCCGGCTACCTGACACGGCTTGAGGAAATTGATCTTTCCCTTGACAGGGATACGCGTTTCAGGCAACTCCTCAGGGAGGCTGGGCAGGATCCGGTAATGCATGCCGTCCAGGATGGTTTTTTTGACAGGGTTTACTGGAATCCCGCGTGTCATGCCGCAGGGTCATCAGGCATAGAGTGCGAGCTCGGGGTGACTGTTGTGTATGACAGTTTTATTCACGGTTCCTGGCATCATGTGAAAAATCTGACTGATCAGGAGGCCGGGGAGCTCGCGGCCATTGGGGAAACTCGCTGGATAGCGGAATATGTGGCGGTGCGCCGCAACTGGCTTGCCACCCACCCCAACAGTTTGCTTCACAGAACAGTTTACCGTATGGATTCATTCAGGCAGATCATATCCACCGGCAACTGGACGCTTGAACTGCCGTTTGTGGTGCGAGGAGTGCTGATTGACAAAAACATGCTGATGTTTGCACCCTCGGCCCGGGCAGAATCCGGAGAAAGGCAGCCGCGTATTCTCAAACTCCGCGCGCCATACATGCAGGGTGACGATGTCAGGACGCTTCAGCAGCTGCTTTCGGACAGGGGATATGACCCCGGTGAGATCGACGGGATATTTGGTCCCGATACAGAAAAGGCCCTGGTCGGCTTTCAGAAGGAGGCAGGGCTTGAAAAGGTTGATGGAATCTGCGGGCCGGCCACACGCACGGCCCTGGGGCTTGAATGATATATTCTTCAGCCACCGGTCTGTACCTCAGCAGTATTGATGCTGCTGAAACAGCTTGACATGCTAACGATATGGGATGAAAGCCGGCAAGGTTGACTTAAAGACGTTGGCACCACATTTTCAAAAATTCCTGGCTATTTTTAAGAATCCATCGGGGCTGCAGGCCCGTTTTGGCCGGGCAACTGCAGAAGATGAGTATCAGTAACTTCTCAAACAGACCGTAAAATTCACCTGACGATCAGCTTTGCCAGACCGGCATTTCGCCGCGCTCCAGGCGGCTTGCGAGCCCAGCCGTTATGGCGCTGCTGCTTCGGCCAGCCGGCTGAAACTGCCGCTTAGTCCTGGCAGTATGCACTGTGCAGTCACCGAAATTGAAAGGCCGCCTCTGCCCTGTCGTTTCAGCCTGCCCCGCATGGCAAGCACCTCGCTGGTATAGATTATCCTTCCCCAACGTTCCTGCACCTCAGGGGGGATTACAGCATCGGCGAGGCCTGTTTCATCCTCAAGGGTCGCAAATATGATGCGCCTGCCCGAACGGGTGGGAGGGGTGTGGAAAAATATCACCAGCCCTGCTATCAGAACCGTCCTGCCTGAAGGTGTCTGCCTCAGGCCTTCCGCGGTTACCGCCCCGTGCCGGTCAAGCCGGTTTCGCAGGATTTCAAGCGGGTGAGCCGTGCAGTAAACCTCCATGCACCCGCGCTCCAGCAGCACCCTTTCACGCAGCCTTGATGTCAGGCCCTTGCGTGCCGCGCCATTCGGCTCCGCGAGGTAGCTGCCCCGGTTCGTTCCAGTGTGCGCCATGAGATGTTTCTGCTGTCCTGTTGTCATGTGCGCCGGCATGGTGGACGGTGTCAGATGGTACGGAAAGCCCGTTCAGGCCGGCAAGAGCGCCTGCGAAAATCAGCATGTGCCGCGCACGGTGCGGAAGCTGTATCCTTGAGAAAAAATCATCCCATCCAGTGTATTTGCCACGCACTCTTCTGTCGTTTACGATCTTTTCAGCGGTTTTCCTGCCTATGCCCCTAATTACCGTAAGCGGGCAGCGGATTCCCCGGCCTTCGGGAATGTATTCCAGACTGCTGCTGTTTATATGCGGCGGAAGCGTGGGGATACCCCTGCGCCTTGCCTCGTTCAGAATGACAAACGGGGGATATGAGCCTACATGCCCTGCATTGAGGAGGCCTATGTAAAACGCCCTGGGGTGATGCGTCTTTAGCCATGCGCTCTGCCAGGTTATGCACGCAAAGGCTGTTGCATGGGCCTTGCAGAATCCGTATGCCGCAAAGGCGGCTATCTTTTCATATACCGCCTCGGCGCTGCTCCTGTGATGTCCCTTGCGCACAGCCCCGTTGATAAAGGCGCTTTTCAGCCTCTTCATTTCGCCTGAAGAGCGGTCCCGTGTCATTGCCCTCCGGAATGCATCTGCGTCCGCCCTGGAGAAGCCTGCAAATTTTTCAACAATGCTCAGGACCTGTTCCTGGAATACAATCACGCCAAGGGTAGGCTCAAGTATGTCTTTCAGGTCCCTGTGAAGAAATTCAATGCGTTCCCTTCCCTGTCTGCGCCTGAGATAGCGCTGCACCATGTCTCCCTGGACAGGGCCCGGACGAAAGAGTGAAATCTCTATGGCAATGTCATTGAATGTATCGGGCTGAAGCATGCATGCCAGGTGGCGCTGGCCTGATGATTCAAGCTGGAAGACGCCCAGGGTGTCGCCGGAGGATATGAGGTCAAAGACCGCCATGTCATCATGCGGCAGGGAGTCGATGTCAATCTGGATGCCCTGGCGCGCCAGGACCTGCACGGATTTTTTTATGGCCGTGTGCATCCTGAGCCCCAGCAGGTCGAGTTTCAGCAGTCCCAGTATCTCGATGTCGTTCTTGTCGAGGTGCGCCACGGGAAGGCCCTTCGAGGAGCTTGAGACCGCAGCCCATCTGTTTATATGGCCAGGGGCGAGTATTACTCCTCCCAGATGCACGGAAGGTTGCGAGGGGAGGCCTTCAATGGCGCATGCCGCGGCAAGCAGGGCCTTTTCGTGGCGCAGTGGTGAATCCCTAAGCTCCGGAAGGCGGCTGATCGCCTCGGACAGCGGTATGCCCCGCAGCGACCAGGGAAGGCACCTGCAAAGCCGGTCTATTTCACGCAGGGGATAACCCATTGCCCTTGCAGCCAGGCGTACCGCGCTTCTCACCCTGAAGGTGGATATTGTGGCAACCAGGGCGGCATGGCCGCGTGAGTCAGGGTCGCAAGATAATTTCCCACTGTTCAGCTTTTCCACAAGCCACCTGGTGATTTCATCCCTGCGTTCAGAGTCAAAGTCTATATCTATGTCAGGCAGGTCGTTCCTGCCGTCATTTATGAACCTGTGAAAGAGCAGGTTGTGTCTTAAAGGGTCAGGGCCTGAGTGTAGCAGGTGCACAATCAGGGAGCCTGCGGCAGAGCCCCTTATGCTGTGCCTTATGCCTTTTTCAGAAGCCACTTTGCATATTTCGTGCACCAGCAGGAAGAAATCAGACAGCCCCCGCCTCTTTACCGCATCAAGTTCCTGGACAAGACGCCCGATGTATGCCCGGGGCACGACCTGGTGCCTGCGCGCAAGGGCGGCCATGGCACTGCGCGCAAGTTTCCTGTCGGCAGCCTCTTTCTGCCTGAATACAGGCGGGTGCATGCGTCCGCTGGGAAACGAGAAGCCGCTGCATAGCTCTTTTATGCGCAATGTCGCCTCAATGGCCTCAAGGCCGGCCTTTGTATTGCCGGCCCTGGCCAGCATGTCAGCCTTTGAGCAGATGTGGAACGAACTGTCAGGCAGGGGCGTTATCCGGCGGTGATGGTGCCTGCGCTGTATCTCGGTGAGCATCAGATGGACGGGATGGGAAGAGGGGTCGAGAAACGCCGCGTGATTTACCGCAACCTGGGGCAATCCCAGTTTCCGGGCGCGGTTTTCGAGTATGAGGTTTGCCTCCCTGTCGGTTTCAAGATTGTACTGGACCGCAGAGAAAAGGCTTTCGTCCTTCCTGAATATTTCCCTCAGGGCAAGGAGTTTTATGCCAGCGCCAGTCTCATCTCCCCGTGCCGCAAGATGCCTTGATGCGGAACCCGCCACCGATGTTATGCATATAAGGCCCCGGCTGAACTCCTTTGCGTAACTGGCGGAGACGATGCGTTTTCCACCCTTTTGGCCCGCATCAATCCCGAGGGATGTCAGGCGGCACAGATTTTCGTAACCATCAAGGTTTCTTGCAAGCAGCACAACCCACCCCTGTCCTGATATTTCAAGCCTTGCTCCGGGTATGCAGGTAACGCCGTGCCGCATGCATGCCCGCCAGAACCTGGGTATGCCGTATGTTCCCCATATATCGGTCAGCGCCACGGCGTCATGGCCGAGCAGACAGACCTTTTTTACCAGCTCTTCCGGGGTAAAGGTGCCCCAGAGAAATGAAAAAGCGGATGCCACGTCAAGGTTTACAAACCTGTCCATAATCATGTCCTGCTGCTTTTTGATGTTCGCCTGATTATTCCTGCAAGACGCCCAAGTATCCTAACGGATGCCGCCTCCTCTCCGGTGAATACAAGAGGCGGATAGGCCGGATTCGCTGCGTGAAGTTCAATGCCCCCGGGACGTTTCCTGACTATTTTCAGTGTGGCTTCCGGTATTGTGTTTTCAACCAGAACCGCGGCTATCTCGCCGTGATTCACATCGTCGCACGGCCTTATTACCGCGATGTCGCCGTCAGTAATGTGCGCTCCGGTCATGGAGTCGCCCTTTACAAGCAGGGCGAAGCATGTATCCGCGCCAAACATGGCCGCATCGACAGGCAGCTCCTCGGTGCGGTTTTCCACGGCATCAATGGGAAGCCCAGCGGCTATCTGACCCAGCAGGGGGATTCCGCCATGCCTTGATGCCTTTTGAGTAAGACGCCATGAGCGTTTTTTGCCCGGCGTGGAGGCTATGAACCCCTTTTTTTCAAGGGTTTTTAGTATGCGGTGAACACCGGCTGGTCCCTTGAGGCCGAAATGCGTGCATATTTCCCTGACAGAGGGGGAAATGCCTTCCTGCTCCAGGTGTTTTTTGATGAACTCAAGGACCTGTTTCTGGCGTTTTGTGATTTCCATGACATTACAGTAGTGAACATTTGTTCACATGTCAAGACCGTAAGGCCTGGCGTGAGCTGGCCAATACCCTTTTGCAAGCATGGCCTGGCAGCAGGGAATAGACATCGAGGTCAACCGGGGCAAGCTGGAACTGGCCCACGAGGCGGGAGAGGATTACCGGTGATGAGATGCTGCGAAACGGTGTCCGGTTCCTGCAGGTTCGTTCGCGCCAGAGGTGTTCACGGCAAGAAAATTGCAACTCGCCTTTGCTGCTTTAGCCTCCTCGAGGCTGATTTTGCAAAGAAAAATGTCTGGGGCAGGATTGACTGGCAAGTAACTACTGCGTGCCCATGTTTTGCTCTTTATGGTGCCTGTTCCGGACCTTTTCAATAAGCTCCACGCCCAGTTTTTCGGCGCGGCGCTCAGCCTCTCTTAACTGCCTGTTGCTGTGCCCGTAGCGTGTGTAGAATTTTTTCAGCAGCGGGACACGCTTGGGATTTTTCCCCATTAGGGTCATAAACAGGCCGATGGTATTCCAGGGTTCGCTGACCGGATGGTTGAATGACCAGGCTTCAAGGGGTTTGCCTCCACATTTCAGGATGCGTTTTTTAAGGTAGTTGCCATGAAGTGACCAGTATCTGCGGCAGGAAATAACAGGAAGGACCTCCCTGCCCTGCAGAATGTCCCCGCAGTGCCTGTCAAGGAATGCAAGCACCGGTCCGCAGGGGTTGAATGACCATGTTGGCCCTGCCAGAACAACCAGGTCGTAATGGTCAAAGGCCATTGGTGAAAGTTCTTCAATGGCTATCCTCTTTCGGAACAGTGTTACCACCATCATGTAAATGGTCTGCCATAAGGAGCTGAAGGGGAATTTAAGCTGCCTTACCGGAATCAGACGTTCCAGCGCCACGTCAGAGCCGGAGGCAAGCAGGCCGCCCTGGATCGCGAGCACAAGCTTCCTGGTCTGCCGGCTGAAGGAGTAGAATACAATCAGGACCTTGGGCCTCAGCCCTGAGTGCACGGTATCTGTAGTATGGTTATCCATCTGCTGTCTGAATAATATCGAGGGCCGCCCGTTTGACCTCCATGTCGGTATCATCAAGGAACAAAAGGGCCTCTTCCGTGGATATAGCATCGAGTTCTCCAAGCCGTTTAATGGCCAGGGCCCTTACCCTGGGGTTCTGGTCGTGGAGAAACTTGCGGTAAATTGGAATATTTTCCTCCTGTGCCTTGATCTGTCCAAGCACAATCAGCACATCCAGCCTGAGGGAGGAATCCCCCTCCTCCAGTTCCTGGCGGTATATCTCCGCCACCTCCTGTTCCCGGTCATTGAAGCGCCACAGATTAAACAGAATGGCCCTTTTCTGGTCAAGAGAGCCATGTTCCATCCTGTCCTTGAGCAGGGCCATTACATGGCTGTCCTTGAGATTGCATAGGGAGTTGACAGCCATCTCCTGAATTTCCTCGTTCTGGTCATAAAGACACTCTATAAGGGGCAGGGCAGCCGCAAGGTTCCCCTCCCATCCAAGCGCCATTATCGCCCTTACCCTTATATCCGTATCAGGATGTTTCAGATCGTTCAGAAGTTTTATGACCAGTCCCTGGCTCTCTTCAAGAAATGGCCCCAGCACGCTCAGATGAATTGCAGCCTGGTCCCTGAGTTCGTCCGGTTCTTCAGGGTCTTTTAAAATGTCATAAAGCGGCTGGCACGCATGTTCCTTGGCAAATGATCCAAGCAGGAGGACAATCTTGCTTCTGAACTCAAACTCCGCGGCCTTCAGCGCCTTGAGCAGTATTGGAACTGCCTTTTCCCGTTCTGAAAGCATCTTGCCAGGGTCTTCAACGTAGGCGCGCGCCTGTTCAAGGATGCGTTGCCTGGAATCAAAAGGAATTATTGACGGCATGCTCTTGGGTAACTGTATCGGCCTCTCAACCCCTGACATCGAACTCCAGCTTGAACTGGAAATCCTTTTCGTCAGAGACGAGGTAAAGGGCCAGGGTGCCCACTTCAGTTATTTGAGCTTCGAGCCGGACGGGGATCAGGGTGCCGGGATCAAGGCCCGGGGCATCCATCTGGGTGGAGAGCGTGGTGACATGCTCTATGGTCTCTTCCCACTGGTCTATTATGTCGCCCGTGCGGTCTTCGGGGCGCAGGGTCGAGCCCATGAATTTGAATTCGACAGGCTGGCCCACCACAAGTCCGAATGTCCTGTCAGGCAGGGTCACCGTGCTTCCTTCTTCCATGCCCTGCGGCACAACGCACAGCGCCCGTATTACCGGAGGCATGCCGGGCACCGCAAGCCTGCTGCCTTCAACTCCTATGTAATACGACCTGGCGGTGCCTCCCCTGATTTTCACCCCGCCCGCGCGGTTAAGGTACCCGAAGGCAACCGCCCCCCTGGATACGGCAAGGTCAAGGTCAGGCCCGGTTATTTCACGAAATTCGTTCCCTGAATCTCCTGTCCAGGCGGCCAGGTTCTGGTAAACTCTCTGCCTGATGATATCTGATTTGAATACCCCTCCGTTAAAGAGCACGGCGCTTAACGGCGTCTCCTCCTGCTTAACCGCATGGTTTCTGACAAACTGGGCAAGGTATCTGGTTATGGCGCTGTCGGCTGCATAGGGAAGCCCCATCTCCTGAAGCCCGGTGCGCGGACGTTGGGCAGGGGA
>JALVQQ010000311.1 GCA_027025395.1 Deltaproteobacteria bacterium
GCCTGAAGGCGTGGTGAAACCAGGAGAGTCAACATTCGGAGGCAGTGGAACGCCTGATTCATAGCCTGAATATTGATAACGCCGGGTTATTAGAATGCCGGTTTTACACCAGGGAGGATGGCATGAAAATTTTCTTGTACAGGTTAAGGGCGTACCGGTCTGTCATGCCGGCAATAAAGTCGCAGACCATGCGCTCATACGGCGTGTCTTTTTCTCTGAGTTTTATCTTTTCTTCAAAGAGCATGGCCTTCTCCCTGGCGAACGCATCGGCATCCTTAATGAAGTACATATAGAGGTCGTAGAGAATCTTCCTTGCCTTTTCAAATTCCTTATGAACCTGTGGCGCCCGGTAAACATTATCATAGAGAAACTGCCTCAGTTTGAGCATGGTTTCAAGCATCATTGGGCTTATCGCAAGGTCAATGCTCCCGTTGTCGCCTGCTCCCGTGCTTTCGGCAATAACGTCCTTGATCATGTTTGAAATCCTGCTGCCGTGAGTATCTCCCAGGACCTCGTTGCATTCCCTCGGGACATCTTCAGGAGAAATCACCTTGCTCCTTATGGCGTCATCCAGATCGTGGCTCAGATATGCAATGACATCAGCTATGCGTACTATCCTGCCCTCAAGGGTTGCAGCGCTCTGACCAGTCTTCCGGGGAATAATATCGCCAAACCCCTTGGAGTGCTTCAGTATGCCGTCCCTGACTTCCCAGGTGAGGTTAAGGCCCTTGCCTGCGTTTTCTAGAAGATCCACAACCCTGAGGCTCTGGCGGCAGTGCGAAAAGCCCCCAGGTACTATCTCATTAAGAATGGTTTCTCCGGCATGGCCGAATGGAGTGTGGCCGAGGTCGTGTCCAAGGGCAACCGCCTCTGTAAGGTCCTCGTTCAGTTGCAGGGCCCTGGCAATGGTGCGGGCTATTTCCGCCACCTCAAGGGTATGGGTAAGCCTGGTCCGGTAATGGTCTCCCATTGGAGAGAGAAAGACCTGGGTCTTGTGTTTGAGCCTTCTGAATGACTTTGAATAGACTATTCTGTCTCTGTCACGCTGAAACGGGGTGCGTATAGTGCATGGAGTAATTGGGTGTTTCCTGCCCCTGGTCTCTGCGCTAAGGGACGCCTCTTTCCGAAGAAACAGCTTTTCTCTTGCCTGGATTTCTTCTCTTATGGAATGAAGATTGGTGTTTTTTTTGCTGTTGGCAGGGTTTGCATGAAACATAACAAGACCTTATAACTGGAAGACTGCGGTGTGGCAAGCCTCATTCTCCTTGTAGTACAGCTTGGCGGCACATTGGGGCCGGTTTCTGCAACTTCGGTCAATAGCAGGCATCAGATTCATGCTTGTCATGAATACAAATTGGCTTATCACATGAAACCTGCATTTTGAATGTGGCCACATTGGATTTTATCGTTATAACAAACTGTTACAGTGTGGTGTGGCTGGGCGTCAATACCCTGTTCAGGGATCATTCCAATTTTGATATTGCAATTCTGCAAAAGCGCTGCTATATAATTCAATGCTTTAAAACTGCTGCCAATCAGGTAACTTTATGGCCCCTGCATTTTTTAGAAACGGGCCGGTCCAATTTCCTGTGCGGGTCATTATCACCCTGTACAGTTCGAGTTGCCTGGAGACGCAGAGCACTGCGGAGGGATGGCCGAGTGGTTTAAGGCGGCGGTCTTGAAAACCGTTGAGCGAAAGCTCCGTGGGTTCGAATCCTACTCCCTCCGCCATTTTTTTGTTGTTTTTAGAGCATTGATGATTTCAAGTCAGTAATCTGCGGAGAGGTGACCGAGAGGCTGAAGGTGCTCGCCTGCTAAGTGAGTGTACGCTGAAAGGTGTACCGTGGGTTCGAATCCCACCCTCTCCGCCAGACTTCATATTGGCAGGCCTCCAGGCTGAATTCCAGAGGTTTTCAGACCCTTCTTCTCTCTCATTATTCCGGCTTAAAAGTTTTGATTGCGGTCCTGTTTGTAACAGAGAATACGTGCGTATCAGTGAGTGTATTTGATCATGTTTTAAAAAGAGTTATTTACCTTTCCGCACGTTGTTTTTAAAATAACCGCAGCCGACCCTTTGTTTTGAACTGTTTGTCAAATTTTACTGTCAGCTGCTCAGGAGGCTTGAATTAATTATGTCAACTTATCTCTTTACTTCAGAATCGGTTTCAGAGGGTCATCCAGACAAGATGGCGGATCAGATTTCGGATGCCGTTCTTGATGCAATCCTTGCAAAAGAACCCAACCCTGAAAATGCCAGGGTGGCATGTGAGACCATGATCAAGACCGGTGTAGCCATAGTCGCCGGTGAAATCACCACCGAAGCCTGGGTTGATCTTGATGAACTGGTCAGGGAGGTGATATGTGATATCGGCTATACCAGCTCCAGGGTGGGTTTCGATGGCTCAACCTGCGCAATAATGTCCCTTATAGGGAAGCAGTCAAGCGATATTGCCCAGGGTGTTGACCGTGTAGCCCGTGAAGAACAGGGCGCCGGTGACCAGGGCATGATGTTTGGCTATGCCACCAATGAAACAGATGTGTTAATGCCAGCCGCCATCACCTATGCTCACCGGCTTGTTCAGCGCCAGAGCGAGATGCGTCGCAGCAAGGTGCTCCAGTGGCTAAGGCCTGACGCAAAGAGCCAGGTAACGCTGAGGT
>JALVQQ010000312.1 GCA_027025395.1 Deltaproteobacteria bacterium
GCCCTGTCCGCAAGCATGCCCAGGGAAATCATGCCCGCCAGCAGGACAGTCATTGGCAAAAGGTCTTCAAGTCTTCCCGGAAGGGTCATAAGGACAAACAAAAAGGCCTCCTTCATGCCATAGGCGCCCTTTCCCGCATCATCAAGCTGGGACAGCAGCTCAAAAAAACTGAAGAGCAGGCCTGGAACCGCCATTACGAGAATAAATATTCGGATAAACGCCTTTGCGATGTAGAGGTCGAGAATTTTCATAAAGAGGAGTTACGCCTGAAGTACAGGACAGAAATAACGAGCAGTACAAGCAGGAAAAGCTGGCTAAGCCAGACTCCCGGGAATATACCGAGGCTGCCTGACGCAACCAGCTTCTTCAGCATGGCGGCAAGGTAGTAGTAAACCCCGAAAACCGCCACGGCGACAGGCGCCGGGCCGAGGCGTACACTACGCGGCCCTGTGCTGCTGAGAGGCACTCCGAGCAGCGCCAGCAGAACCGTGGATACCGGCGCAACAAGCCGCCACTGGAGTTCTGCCACGCTCTTCCTGTCATCAGATCTTTCGAGAACTGAAAACTTTACAGACTTGACCTTGAGTTCCCGTGTTATCACCGCTGGCTCAACCACCATGACCATGCGTTCGAACTCCAGCACCATTTCATTTTCATCCGTGCCGGAAAACTGGTACTCCCTGCCGTTTTGAAGCAAAAGAACGGGCGCGCCACGCTTACTGCCCCTGATCTGCCTGGCCCTGCCGGCGGAAATCACATCAACGGCGTCATCCCGCCTCGTCTTGATGAACACTCCACTGGCTGTAGCATTGGCACTGTTTACAGCAGAGGCGTAAAATACCCTCTTCCCCTTCCATAGTTCATAAAAAGTGCCGCTCTTCAACCTTGAAATGTCAAAACCTGCCTTTGCCTCCGTCTTCAGACGGAAAAACTGGCTCCACGCCCAGGGCCTTATCTCAATTGACAGGCACGCCACAATCAATGCGGCCGCAACCCCGAGCCGGAAGACCGCCCTGAATATCACGGCAGGCCCGATGCCGCATGCGGCAAGGGCGGTCATCTCGGAATCCCGGTACATCCGGTTAAGGGCGGCAACAACCGACAGAAACAGCGTGGTGGGAATCAGGACCTCCAGGGCAATGATTATACGGAGAATAATGAGGATAAAAGCAGCACCGCCCGGCAGTTCTCCCTGGGCGGCATCGGCCCAGTACCTGGTGGCAATGTATGCGCCGAACATGAAAACAAGCAGAAGGCAGGTAGCCACCGCGGGCCTGGTTATCTCCCTGATTATATATCGCTGAGCCAGCAAACATGCCTCCCGCACGAAAAAACCTTTAAAAGATTCCCGGCGGATTTTACCGAATCCGCCCGGCATGATACCGCCAATCCTGAAGCGGATGATCGATCGCCGCAGAGATAACCGGGAAGCGGCACGGGAATGGAAAGCGGCGGCAACTGGATCTGACGCTCCGCGCTGACAGATGTAATTATTCCCTGTCAGCCGCCAACCACACCGACAGCCAGCTCAAGATCCTTTTCAAAATCCACCTCACACCAGGGCAGCCCGGTAATGGAGCATGTCATGATCCTGTGCCGTGCGGCCAGTGAATCAATAACGGAAAGGTACCACTTGCCGGCCGATCCGGGATCGGCTATGGCATCTTCAAGCCCCTTTCTGAATATTTCAGGGCCATCATCCAGGAAACGTATAATCCCTATTGCCTCCCCATCCACACTGTCCAGCGGCAGCTCCTTTCCGATGCGCAAAAGCCTTCGGCCCTCACACTGCACCTTCATATCATCCGCGTCATAACTCTTCTTTGAATTGACGGTTACCGTCATGGCCGCAGGCTCGCAGTTCAGAACCCTGACCAGCACCGCCCTGTCAAACAGTGTATCACCATTCATCAGCAGAAACTCTTCCCGCATCTCCCCGGCGGCCTTCCAGCAGCTTACAAGATTGTCCGATGTGGCATACTCGGGATTATAGAGCGGCCTTACCCTATTTTTACCATAACGGCGTTCAACAAGAGAACTGACCTTGTCCGCCCCGTAACCTGTAACCACGACTATATCTTCAATCCCTACATCAAGCAGAGTATCAACCTGCCATTCAAGCATGGTCTTTCCGGCCACCTCAAGCAGACACTTCGGCGTATTGCGGGTTAGGGGCAGCAGACGCTTGCCCTGGCCGGCACTGAGTATTATCGCCTTCAAACAAAAGCCTCCATTTTCATTAAAGCTTGATCCTGCAGCTGCCGGATTTACCATAAGATTCACTGCCGCACGCAACCGGATGCGCCAGGGCGCTCCAGCGGTATACACATGCAGCAGAACCGGAAAAACCGGCTCCCCCAATGGGAGCAATAAGCAAAGATACCGTGTTTTCAATGCCCATGCAGTTCAAATGCATGCACTCAGCCCGGGAAAATGGTATCTTTCAAAAAGCCGCCTGGGACCAGGCCTGTCCAGAATTGGAAATGTATATATTTTGTTTTATGCCCCGTGTCCACACAAGATGACGAAAAATTGCCAACACTTCGAAATTGTTCCTGTCAGGGGCAGAAGGACCCTTGATAAATTCATAAGGTTGCCGTGGCGAATCTACAGGGATGACCCGGCATGGATCCCGCCGCTGATACTGGAGCGCAGACTGCATCTTGCAGATTCCAATCCCTATTTCAAACATGCTGATTGCCGTTTCTGGCTCGCCCTGAAGGATGGTGCGCCCGCTGGACGAATAAGCGCTCAGATTGATTCGCTTTACCTGGAAAGATACAGAGACGCCACGGGCTTCTGGGGCATGATTGAAGGTGAAGACAACTTCGAACTTTTCAGACTTCTGCTTGAAACAGCTGAACAATGGCTGAGGGCACGGGGCATGAAGCGGGCCATGGGGCCATTCAACCTGTCAATAAACCAGGAGTGCGGCCTTCTGACAAAGGGCTTTGACACCCCGCCCTCCATGATGATGGGACATGCCAAGCCGTGGTATGAAATGCATATTGCTGACTATGGTTATGAAAAAATCATGGATCTTCTTGCCTATACCATAAGCAGCGAGGACGAACTGCCTCCGGTGGCAAAAATGCTGCTCAAAACCAGCGGAAATGATGTGCAATCCAGGCCTGTTGATATGTCCAGGCTCGAGGATGAACTCGACATCATGTTTTCCATATTCAACGATGCCTGGTCTGAAAACTGGGGATTCATTCCATTTACCAGGGCTGAATATATTGACATGGGCAAAAGCCTCAGGTTTATCGCCCGCAAGGAGCTTATCCGCATAGCTGAAATTGGAGGCAATCCAGCCGGTTTCATAGTGGTTCTTCCCAACCTGAATGAAATCATCAGGGACCTGGACGGCAGGCTCCTGCCGTTTGGATGGATCAGGCTCATATACAGGCTCAGGATAAAAGGTACAGAAACAGGAAGGATTCTTCTTATGGGCGTACGCAGGCAATACCGCGACACCCTGGCAGGTGCCGCCGTTGCCTACGCCCTGTTCAGTGACATCAACAGGGCGGTAAGGAAACTGGGCATGAAGCGGCTGGAACTGTCATGGATACTCGAAAACAACAAAATCATGCGCAGTATAATAGAGGCCCTTGGTGCAAGACATTACAAGACATACCGCATATTCAGCCGGGACATCTGATCCGGCGCAATATCACGCTGCCCTGGCCCTGGTGCCGGATCAGGAGCCAGCGCATCCAAGTACACTGATGATTTAAGATTTATGAACCCTTCCAAAGATTCATTGCACAAAAAATTTTCCGCCATAATCCTTGCCGGAGACAGGAAAGGTGCAAGGCCGGTAGCAGAGGCGGCAGGCACCACGTGCAAGGCCCTGGCGGCGGCAGGGGACAGACCGATGATAGCGCATGTGCTTGAAGCAGTTAAAAAAAGCGGCTGCGTGAGCGACATTATCATATCCGGTCCGGAGGCGGAGATCTTTTCAGGCTCTCAGCGCCTCAGAAACATAGTAGAAGAGGCAGGTGCCGCATGGCTTCCCCCTGGTCCGTCACCATGCGCCAGCGTCATCCAGGCCATTGAACGCATAGGAACCGACAGGCCTGTGCTCATTACAACCGGAGACCACGCCCTGCTCTCCCCTGAAACCGTATCGTGGTTCTGCGGGAAATCCCTTGACTCGGGCTGCGACCTTACTGCCGCGCTTGCCAGGACATCGGAGGTCACTGAACGTTTCCCTGATGCTCACAGAACAAGCTACAGGCTCAGGGACGGCGATTACTGCTCCTGCAACCTCTTCGGATTCATGAATTCCAGGGGGCTCAGGGCTGTATCCTTCTGGAAAAGAATTGAAGAGCAGCGGAAAAATCCGGTGAAAATTATTGCCGCCTTCGGCCCCGCCGCCCTTGTACGCTGGGCGCTTGGCCTGCTTACCCTTGAGGAAGGGATGGAACGGATATCACGCCGGTTCGGGTGCCGTGTGTGCGCCCTTTTGACCCCCTATCCAGAAGCGGCGCTTGATGTGGACACCCCCGGGGACCTTGAATTGATAACGCGCATTATCATGAACAGGGACAGTTCTTCGCCGCGTTGACCAATCATTGGCAAGTGCCCCAACATCCCAAGGCCTGGAAGGGATTTTCTCCATGAAAAACCGAACATTTGTTTAAAGATTTTCAGAAAAGTAACCGATTGTATCACCATAAGACATTGAAGCATTTCAAAGGTGAAAGGCTGCTATCAATATAAATCCCCCTGTTTTTTATTGCCGTGACACTCTTTAACCATCGAAGACCAAACTTTTGCCGTAAGGAGGAAGGTTTCATGAGGATTATTTCAATAATATTTTCATTGCTGGCCAGTTTCGTCATGTGCGCCGGTTATGCGCTGGCCCAGTGCCCGTCTCCGGGCTGTCCGGTTGTTGCGGGGAACCCGGTTCCGGCTTCATGCAGCAGTGAAGTATGCAATACCCATGTTTTTTTTACAGATGATGCAGGCAGGTTGCTGGACCTGGAGCGGAACCTTGAAGATCACGGCTGGCCCTGCCCGGGCAAATGCCCTGTCTGGGACAGTTCAACCAGGAAGTACGTCAGGCAGTACACCGATCTGGGCTGGAAACTGAACCAGATATCAAGCGATCTGAGCTGCACTGGCATTTCAGGCGCCCCTGCATATTGGGCAGACAATGAGTATCGCATGATTGCGGCGGTAACAGGAAACGGACATCTCATGGTATGGACCAGCCCTTCGTCCTGCTGCCGTCACTGCGCGGTTGATGCTGATTCCTCATGTACCTGCACGTTGACTCCGGCGGCAGATTCATGCGATCCTCCGGTTTGCAGTTGTGAATGCCCGGGGCCTGCCCCGTGTGAACCCTGGCCTGCAGACAACTCTTCCATTGCGCCAAGTTGCGGTTGTGATGACGCAGGCCCGGATGCCACATGCTGCTGGCAATCACTGGACCTCAGCGCCCTCTCAGGGATAGAGGTCAAGGGAACTCCCGCCTTTGGCGGAAGAAGTATCTATATCAGAACAGCAAAAAATCATCTTATCCAGTACTGGATGAGCGGGGGCAGCTGGAACTGGACAGACCTCACGGTTGAGGTAACCGGCGGCATAAGGATAAGTGACGATCCATCCTGCTTCATGGACAGAAACGGCATCCAGTTTCTTGTCTTCCGTTCTGATGACGACCACCTGATCGGCCTGGTCTGGAACATGGCATGGTACAAGTATGATCTGAGCGAACTTGCAGGCGGCATCACCATTGAAGGCAGACCCGCCGTCTTTTACAACACTGACAAAGCCTCCGGGCATATCTTCGCCAGGGGCGAGGACAACCAGCTCTATGAATGGTGGTGGAACAGTGTTGACGGGCTGCGGTTTGCCAATGTTACCGCCCTGTGCAATCACCAGATAGATAGCAATCCTTCGGTTTGCGCATGCAACGGCGGCATTTCAGTCTTTTTCAGGGACAAGGACAATCACCTTATCCATATTTCCAAAACATGCCAGGACCCGACGGCATGGCGCTGTGAAGACCTTACCAAGGCCGGATGCGGAAGATTGATCGCCGGAGATCCGGCGTGCCTTGCCCTTGACGGTGAACTTTCAGTCTTTGCCCGCACTGAATCAGGCAGGCTCCTGAGGTGGGTAAACGGTGGAAGCGGCTGGGATGTAACCGACATGCTGATGGATCTGGGCTGCCCCAACGAAATCGGAATGTATTTCGTCTTTATTCCTGCCGGCAATTTCGAAATGGGAAGTCCTCTTGGTGAATATGGCAGGGACGACGATGAAGGGCCGGTGCACAAGGTGACAATCACCAAACCCTATTATCTCCAGAATACGGAAGTCACGCAGGCACAGTTCCAGGCAGTGATGGGCTATAACCCTTCAAGGGCAAATTACTGCCCCACCTGCCCTGTGGATAATGTAACCTGGAGCGAGGCAAGGAACTTCATCAAGGCCATGAACAACAGGTGTGAAGGCAAATATGAGATTCCGACAGAGGCCGAGTGGGAATACGCCGCAAGGGCCGGTACGGATACCACATGGTATTTCGGCTCAAATCTTTTTGAACTGCAGGATCATGCCTGGTACCGGGACAATTCCAATAACACATCACATTATGTAGCCAACAAGAAACCCAATCCCTGGGGCCTTTATGACATGTACGGAAATGTTGCGGAATGGGTTGCCGATGCCTATGCGCCCTACCCTGCTGCCGACCAGGTTGATCCCTTTGCACTTGATAACAACTGGATTCACGTTGTAAGGGGCGGCAACTGGACCGATCCGGACACCATGCTCCGTTCCGCCTCGCGTCATTACAATCTCACCCCTGAGGCATCCCATGCATACGTGGGCATCAGGCTGAAAAGGACGAGTGTGGGCAAATAACAAAGCACCTGGTGCTCAATACCAGAACAGAGCCGCTTTCAGACAAACATGGAACCGGCAAAAAGCCGCCTGCAAAGGCGGCTTTTTTTGTACGGCTTTCCCCTGTTCGTAAAAAGGCCTTGCGGCATCATAACCCTGTCGACGACAAATAGATTGCGGGTATTTTCGAGGATATTCCGGTGACAAGCCCGGCCCCTCAAGGTATATTGCACTGTATAAAATAACATAACTAATATATTCTCAAAAATCCGTCTGGATCTTTTGTATCTCTTTGCGGGATATGGTAGATATAAGGCTGATGGCACCAAGACGTACTCTCCGTGCTTCGGACATGGTGACAACGCCTTTATGAGGAACCTTTCCGGCAGAACACCAGACTCAGCTAACCGGCCATGATAACTCAGATATTTATTCAATCCTGGAAAATACTCGTTGATGCTGGCTCCTATATACTGCTTGGCATTGTGGCTGCGGGCATTCTGAAGATCTTTCTGAGCCCTTCCACAGTGGCTACGCATTTGGGGAAGGGCAGATTTCTGCCTGTAATAAAAGCCGCTCTTTTCGGCATTCCGCTGCCTCTATGTTCATGCGGCACACTGCCAGCAGCGGCTGCGCTGAAGAAGCAAGGGGCCAACAACGGCGCCACCACGGCCTTTCTTGTGTCAACCCCCGAATCCGGCGTGGATTCAATAGCGGTAACATATGCGCTCATGGACCCGGTCATGGCGGTTGCAAGACCGGTAGCCGCCTTTATTACCGCTATTTCAGCCGGCATAGCGGGAAATTTGTTAAATCCAACAGGCCGCGAAGGTGGGGCAGGCAAGCCGGATCACACATGCCAGACCGAGGGATGTTGTGACACTGACCACTCTCCGCCAGAAGATAATGCAGGAGGTAAGACTATCCTTGAAAAGATGACAGCCGGGCTGGTGTTTGCCTTCTTTGATGTCTGGGAGGATATAGTGGTCTGGTTTTTCGTGGGGCTTCTGCTGTCAGGAATTATAACCGTCATAATACCAGACAGTTACATTTCTCATCATCTGGGAGGTGGCATCTCCTCCATGCTGCTGATGTTGCTGATTGGCATACCTGTCTATATTTGCGCCACCGGTTCAACTCCCGTGGCGGCTTCTATGGTAATGAAAGGGGCAAGTCCTGGCACAGCCCTGGTATTTCTCCTCTCCGGCCCCGCCCCCAACATCACCTCCCTGTCGGTCATTACCGGCCTTCTCGGG
>JALVQQ010000313.1 GCA_027025395.1 Deltaproteobacteria bacterium
CAAAGCGACATCCCCTTGCAACATGTGATATCTGTACTTTGTCACCCACACAAAATGGTACTCGATGTTAAAAACTGTATGACTGCCATAACGATATTCCATAATTTGATCCTCCCTTGCTTCTTAAAATATCATACAAGAGAGGATAAATCTGCCCGCCTAAAAGGCGGGGGTTTTAACCTTACGAGAGACTAATAAATGGAACGGACAGGCTGAACCCGGTCCGGACGGTAACAGTCACGGAATTTTGCCTGACTGGCTCAAGCCTTCAGCCGGGACGCAGGATCTTGCTGGTTCAGTCTGTATTTATCCCTTTCAGGGCAACCACAAGTCCCTTCACGGGATGACGCACGGTGTCCATTACCGCGGTTGGTTCATAACCGCAGTGGACCATGCAGTCCCTGCACCTGGGTTCCCTGCCCCTGCCGTATCTGTCCCACCTGGTATCTTCAATGAGTTCTTTGTATGAGCTGGCATAACCGTCATTCAGGAGGTAGCATGGACGCTGCCATCCAAATATGTTTCTGGTTACATTGCCCCAGGGCGTGCAGGAATAGTCCTGGTTGCCGGCAAGGAAATCAAGATAGAGAGCGCTGTGATTAAATGTCCACTTCCTGTTTCTGGCAATTTTCATTATCCCCCTGAACAGTTCCACTGTGGTTTCCCTGGTCAGAAAGGCTGACTGGTCATCCGCTGCTTCATAGTTGAATCCTGCCGCTACCGTCATGGCTTCAACTCCGAGTTCAGTTACAAAATCAAGAAATTCCGCAGCGCCCTCCGGGGTCTCTCCTGCAAAGAATGTTGTATTTGTGGTTACCCTGTAACCCTTTGAAACCAGCAGCCTGATGGATTCCACTGCACGCTCAAAGGCGCCGGGCAGGCAGACCATCTTGTCATGCTTTTCATGCAGCCCGTCAAGGTGGACGTTAAACGTCAGGTATTGGGATGGCTCAAAATCATCAATCCGCCCGGGCAGCAGCAGGGAGTTGGTGCAGAGATATACAAAAATCTTCCTTTTTACAAGTTCTCTTACAATAACATGTATGTCAGGGTGCAGAAGAGGCTCGCCTCCGGGGATGGATACAACCGGCGCTCCACACTCCTCCACGGCTGAAACGCATTCATCAACATCCATCATCCTGTTCAGGATTTCAGGCGGATGGGCTGTCTTGCCGCATCCCTTGCATTTGAGGTTGCACTTGAACAGTGGTTCAAGCATCAGTACCAGGGGGAATTTCTCCTGGCCTGTCACCATCTTTCCAACTATGTACTTGCCAATTTTTATCTTCTGAATCGCGGGAATTCCCAAGTTATTCTCCTGACGGCAGGGCCTTTCACAATAGGCCACAGGTTTTTGGTTTGATGTCAAACGGTCAGCATGCACTCAATCAAGGACTGGAAGCTGCAGCCATGCGGCAGGGCTTGCAAACGTCCGGGTTTGCTTCTTATGCGGCAGCGCCAGCGCCTGCTTTGTTAATGCCGTCTTCAGCGCCGGCTTTTTCAGCACCTGATTCATCTTTCGCAGGAGGCCTGGTGTTGGCGTGGGCGCCGGCCAGGGATTTTCGCAATGCGGCCCGCATGTTTTCTGTCAGGTTCTCCGGGAGCCATGCAGGATCGAGGAAACGCAATATGGCCTTTTCAAGATGATCCAGCGGCACAAGCGTATCAAGGCATGGGCCGTGAGGCCTTTCATTAAGCACGCCATATACAGGCAGCGGATAGGTGTCCTGGATACCGCTTGCAAGGTCCCTCTGGCATGCCACGGCCAGGATGATTTTGGGACGCCTCTGCACCACTATGCGCCGGGCTATCGTGCCTCCGGTTGCTATGGCAAGGTATATCCCATACCTGTTGCTCAGTTCGAGCAACCCTGTTATCGGGCATTTGCCGCACATCTTGCAGTTGTAGATATTGTAGGTGAGGCGTATCTTGCATTTGCTTTTCTGCAGGCAGTGGGGCATAAGGAGCAGTATCTCGGAGGGCTTGTATTGTCCGGTTTCCGACACCACAAGCTCGTTGTTCACCTTGATGAAGGATGATCTTATCTTGTTTTTGGATATGCCGAAAATCCTGCCAAGCATGGTCATGATGGGGAGAAAAAGCTTTACTGTTATTCCCCGCATCTTTTTGAAGAACGGTATGGTAAACCCAAAGGCGGCATTGAGAAGGAGGCCGGCAGATGCCCAGATCACCAGTCCCATGACTGAAGCGACCATGACCCCGGCTATCCACGGCGCATACGGATGTATAGCCTTAAAGCCGTAATAGGGCACTATCCATAACAAGGCCAGAAATACGCACACAATGAAACTGGTCAGCATTACCAGGCCGATGAACAGGCGCTTGCGGTTCCTGTCCTTTCCGGTCAGGCTGTCAGTCAGGTACGAGCTTTCCTGGCCATTGCCCTTTGCATTTTGCTGCATCTTGAGTAAGTCCCTAAAATTTGGGGAACGGGGGCAGTTTGAACTTCATGACCTCCGTGGTCCCGTCCATCTCTCTGGTGGTGATTTCGAAATGGCTGCTCAGCCTTTTGATGACCCCTTGCACAAGCACCTCTGGCGCGGACGCCCCGGCGGTAAGGCCCACAGTTTCCTTGTTCTCAAACCATGCCAGATCCATATCATCCGCGCTGTCTATAAGG
>JALVQQ010000314.1 GCA_027025395.1 Deltaproteobacteria bacterium
GGCTAGGCTACGCTCCGGAATAGCCCGTAATTTTAAGATGATACAGTCCGGAACGCCGCAGCCGGCAAGGGATGGCGGAAAAAAATGCAGTGCATGCGCACAAAAGTCCTGTTCCTTTTTGCCGGGCCTGTAACCGTATTGCCATATCCCGATCCCTGTACTAACATTACGCCTCCATTGACTGACATGCTGACAGCGGCCTGAAAGCCTTTTGTTCAAAGTCCCAGGGAGAACCTTCAAGTGTCAATATCAGCCCCGCGCACCACAGTCCATCCGTCCGGCCATTTCCTGGCAGGCATCCACGCCCCCTCATACAGCGTGATCAATCTCAGAATTACAGACCCCGAACCTGAAATATTGGGGCATGAAGCAGGACATCCTGTAACCAACGCAAGGAATTTCCCGCCCGGAGCCATAACGGCCGCCAATGCCGACAGGGTAGTGGAAATTCCGAATCCATTCCCTTTCTGGGGAACAACATACATACTCGACCAGCAGGCCCGCGGTTTCGCCAGTGCCCCCGACTCCTTCAGCTTTAACAGCTTTGACAGGGAAAAACGCGGTTCGGACCCGTCGGGATTCCTGCAGAAGCTGCTCAATGGCCGGATCAGGGACGATGATGGAGATGTGGTAGAGGTAAAAGACCTGCCCCCGGCGCTGCGGCTTGCACTGGCTCAAAACGCCCGGGACCCCGAACTGCTTGCACGGCTTGCCGACATTTCATGCCGGCTTGAATATGGAGAGGACGGGAAACCTCGCGGCATTGCCATGCGGACCTGGAATGACGGAACCCAGCGGCCTGAAATTACGGATTTCAACCTGTTCAAAACGGTGTCAAACAACCCCTGCCTGCCAGATTCATACAAACTGGCAATGGTGCTCCGTCCCGGAGCACAGGGAACAAGCCCTGTAGTAGGCGAGTATGGAGGTCCGGGGCAGCATACTCACGTCTGGGAATATCTTAGAACAAACAGCTATATTCCATACGGGCATTTCGCCTCCAACATGGCGCACGATTCAGTGCGTTACAGCGTCATGTCCGTGGACAGCGCGGACATGCAGGGGCTGAGAGCCCTCTACTATCAGCGTATCTACATTAACATGGCCGCCGCGCTGGGCCTCATTGAAGCGGCGGAGAATCAACGTCACGCCCCGCTGGCCCACAATGCCAGCCAGCTTGAAAAGCTGCGCCAGGCATGCCTCGATGCCGTTGGCAAGGCGCTGGGCCAGGGCGTCAAGCTGCCATACAATGCGGTGTTATGGGGCTGGAATTACGGCTATGACTTTTCTCCATCTGGCTACAGGCTGCATGCTTCGCATCAGATGGTCCACCAGCAGTTTGCCCTGATCCCTCCGGAAGTCTCATGTATCGATCCGGAAGCAGGCGGCGGCGTGACACACATACCCTCCTATGCGATAGGGGATCAGGTTGCCGATTTCGTCAACCAATACAGGAGGGCGCACGGAACGAATTTTTTTGAAGCATATATCAAGGCGATAAAAAACAACCGCCGCATGGATCAGAGGGACGACCTGCCTTCAAGCCTTGTCTTATGGGAAGATGAAAATGTGATGCTGCACGCCCCGAAGGCCCAGCGCTCCCAGGGAGAGGTTCAGGTGATGGCCAAAACCGCTGTGGGCAATATTCTTGAAGCCGATACCAAGACTCGCGCATCCCTTGATGAGGCCATCCTGCGGGCAGTGAAAACCCTGGGGGCCATGGGGGCCGAAATGATAACCTGCTACGAAGTATCAAAGCGCCTTGACTCCGAATTCAGCGACCAGCGCCTGTTTTACTGCTTTCTGCCCAGGCATTCACGCTCCCCCGGGGCTTTCAGCGAGCGGCAGGGACGCTGGATCACGGGTCACTATCCGGAAGACTTTGCAAGGGCATTCAGGCATGCGATGAAAGGCATCTGCACTTAGGGACGGAATATTTGGGTCTGCCACGGAATGTGAAAAATAAGTTATACTTCTCTATCAATGTCATTAACTTAAGAAGAAAAATCGTAAATATTATTGTAATTTTAAGATGTTAATGCTATATTTGACCATAACATTCAATAAAAATTTTTCTCACCAAAGGAGGTTGCTATGGACTCTTTTTCTAAAAATAATATTCAAAATGGCACGGAGGTTGATTAGCCAGAAGTGTGCCAGCCTTGTTGACTTTCTTAGAAAAATTATATTTTCCCGCCAATTCCTGCTGCAAAGCCGTTTCGAAGCGATTACCCCGGAAACCATTATCGTAATTTCTCAACAACTCCGCAAAGAGTCTCCATCCATAGCGCTATGCCATCAGATCAAAACCAAAATCACTTCCCCTTGTAAACCGGCAGCAATACGGAGAACGTAGCGCCCCTGCCAGGCCTGCTGGATACCTCTATTACGCCTCCGTGTTTTTTTACGATGCCGTATACTATGGACAGGCCAAGTCCTGTCCCCTTTCCAGCCTCCTTTGTGGTGAAGAAGGGATCAAAAATGTGTTCAAGGTGTTCCTGATTTATCCCAGGTCCGGTATCAGTGATATCAACCTTGACAAAACCGTTGTCGATGGCACTGGCCTCAATGGTAATCGTACCCTTCTGCCCCATGGCCTGTTCCGCATTTATGATAAGGTTCAGGAATA